>JBKPMA010000725.1:0-6928 GCA_046731935.1 Acidobacteriota bacterium | reverse complement strand
CGAAATGCGGCGCTGAATTCGGATTTCGCAATTCGGACTACGGAAATGCCGAGTGGAACTGGAATTCAGAGTCGAGTGAATGCGAGAGTGGAACGGAACTCCGCATTGCGAACTCCGAAGTCCGAACTCCGAGCTCCGAACTTCCTAGCTCCCCGCCTTCCCGCCTTGCCACTTCAGTTCCCCTGCATCGCGGTCGCGCAGCTGGGCTTTGACGGGCGTCCGGCCTCGCGAGGGGAGCGGCGGGACCGTTCGCTTCGGGTGCCGCTGCCACAGACCGAGCAGGTCGTCCATGCCTCCGTTGGGCGGGAGGTGTCGGTAGTCGGCGCCATCGTATTCGAGGAACTCGCACATCTCATGAAGCCGCGAGTGGATGCGGAATCCGACCCGGGCTTTGAGCGACTGCGGATCGCCGGCCTCGTCGGGCAGGTCTTCGTAGTTCGACGTGAAGATCGTCGGGCGGCGCTCGTTGTAGCGCGTGTTGACGACCAGATTCATCGTCTCTTCGACCCATTCGGATGGTTTTTCCGCGCCGAGGTCATCGAGGACGAGCAGGTCCGCCTCCATGACCGGCCGCAGAATGTCCATTTCCGCAGTCTTCGTCACCGGATTGAAGGTGCTGCGGATCACACGCAGCAGCTCACGCGTGTCGTAGAACAGTCCGCGAGCGCCCCGCGTGCGAATGACGTGCTTCAAGATCGCGACCGCGATGTGCGTCTTGCCGACACCTGGCGGCCCGTCGAGAAAGAGTCCGCGCTCGACGACCGGATACGCGTCGGCAAATCGACGCGCGAGGGTGACCGCCTTCTTCAGGCCCTCGTTGGGATACAGCACGATGTTGTCGAGGTCGCACTTCTGATAGCGCGGCGGGATGCGCGCGTCGGCAATGAGCGTCGCCGACATCGACTCGCGCCAACAGCTGCAGCGTTCGGCGCGGCGTGTGCCGTCGGTCTCGACGACGTTCCAACCCGTGCCGCCGCAGATCGTGCAGGACATCAAAATCACAATAGCACGAAGTTCGAAGTGCGGAGGACGGAATGAATTTGGAATCCGGAGTGCGGAATTTCTACGCTGAACTTCTCGTCTCGTGTGTCCGTGTTCCGAGTTCAGTCCGAACTCCGCACTCCGACTTCCGACTTTGTCGTCGTGGTTTGCGCGCTCGAGGCGCGCCGGGTGGCCGAGGCAGCAGCCGGCTCCGGCGGAGGCTCGGACGGCGCCGCCGGCGGGTTCGCGCGCACAAGATCGGTGGGCGCTGACTTCACGAGCGCGGTACTGAGCCGCTGCTCCCAGTCATCGATGCCCCGGGCCAGCTCCTTCTTCACATACGCCATGAACTCGTTGACCTCGGACTGCATCTGGGTGATGCGGCGCCGCATGTTCAGGATGATCTCGACGCCGGCGAGATTGACGCCGAGATCGCGGGTCAGCGAGAGAATCGTTTCCAGCTGCTCCAGATCGTCTTCGGAATAGAGACGCGTGTTGCCTTCGGTCCGTGACGGGCGCAGGAGTCCTTCGCGCTCGTACAAGCGGAGCGTCTGCGGGTGGATGTTGTACTTCTGCGCCACCGCGCTGATCATGTAGTACGCTTTGCCGCCCCGCTTGGTCGCCATAATCAGAAGTCCCGCACCGGCTCCTGGTTCAACTCTCCGAACTCGCGCAGCAAGGCTTTCGATCGCTCGTCGAGCATCTTCGGCAGCATCAACCGCACCTCGACCACCAGATCGCCCTGGTGTCCATCCCTGGCTGACGGGGCCCCGCGGCCGCGCACGCGAAACCGCTGCCCCGACTGCGTGCCCGGAGGGATGCGGAGCCGCACCTCACCGTCGATCGCCGGGACCACCACGCGCGCACCCAGAGCCGCTTCGTGAATCGCGACGGGCAGCACGAGATGCAGATCGTCGCCTTCCCGACGGAACCGTGTGTGTGGGGTCACCTGCACCGTGATGTACAGATCGCCCGCAGGACCGCCGTGAGGGCCGGCGTGGCCCATCTCAGGCACGCGAATCCGAGCGCCGTCCACCACGCCGGGAGGGACGCGCACACGAACTGACTCGGTCCGGACCGTCACCCCCGTTGCCGCACACGCGCCGCATCACTGCCGCCGCTCGATCCCGCTTCCTCCACACGTTGGACACGGCCGGGAGAACACCATGTGCCCGCGCGCTGAACGCAAGGCGCCGCTCCCCTGGCACTGCACGCACCGCGATTCCCCGCCATCGAGGGCACCAGTCCCGCTGCAGATGGCGCAGCGCGCCTGACGCGTAACGACGACCGCGTGCTCGCCACCCCGCAGTGCGTCCTCGAACAGCAGCGTCATCGTCTGATGCAGATCGGCGCCGCGACCCGCACCGCTCAGCACCTGGCCGCGCTCACGCATGAAGACGTCGGCGAACAGGTCGCCGAAGGTGGACTGCAGGTTTGCGTGCACGCTGGCCGTGAAGTCGAACCCTTCGAAACCGACGGCCGGCGCGGCGGGCGGCTCCACCCGATGTCCGACCAGGTCGTACTGCCGCCGGCTGTCAGGATCGATCAGCGTCTCGTAGGCGAGCGCGATTTCCCTGAACCGCACGGCGGCCACATCGTCCCCGGGATTGATGTCGGGATGGAACCTCCGCGCCAGACGACGGTACGCACGCTTGACGTCTTCGAGCGTCGCTTCGCGTGTCACCCCGAGAATGGCGTAGAAGTCCATGGCGCCTACTTGTCGTCCACCACCTCGGCGTCAATCACACCGTCGTTGTTGCCGGTCGCCGCGCTCCCAGTCTGCCCATCCGCTTGATCCGAGGACGGTCCGCCCGGACCGCTCTGCGGTCCGGCCTGCCGGTACATCGACTCAGCCGCCTTGTGCTGCGCGGCCGTCAATGCCTCCATGGCCTTCGCCATTGCCTCGGCGTCTCCGCCCGAGAGTGCCTTATCGAGATCGGCCACCGCAGCCTCGATCGCCTGGCGATCCGACGCGTCCATCTTGTCGCCGCTCTCTTTCAACAACCGCTCGGCGGCGTACTTCGCCTGGTCGGCGCGGTTGCGCGTCTCGATCTCGTCCTTGCGTTTGCGGTCTTCCTCGGCGTGCGATTCCGCGTCCTTCATCATGCGATCGACTTCGTCCTTGCTGAGGCCGCTCGACGCCGTGATGGTGATCTTCTGTTCCTTGTTCGTCGCGCGATCCTTGGCGGACACGTTGACGATGCCGTTGGCGTCGATGTCGAACGTGACTTCGATCTGAGGCACGCCGCGCGGCGCCGGCGGGATGCCATCGAGATGGAATCGGCCCAGCGTGCGGTTGTCGCGCGCCAGCGGCCGCTCGCCCTGCATCACGTGAACTTCCACGCTGGTCTGACTGTCCGCCGCGGTCGAGAAGGTCTCGCTCTTGCGCGTGGGGATCGTCGTATTCCGCGGAATCAGCGTCGTCAGCACTCCGCCGAGCGTCTCGATGCCGAGCGACAGCGGCGTGACGTCGAGCAGGAGGAGATCCTTCACGTCGCCCGCAAGGACGCCGGCCTGAACGGCTGCGCCGATCGCGACGACTTCATCGGGGTTCACGCCCTTGTGCGGCTCGCGGCCGAACAGTTCCTTGACGATCGCCTGGACGCGCGGAATGCGCGTAGACCCGCCGACGAGCACGACTTCGTCCACGTCCTTGGCCGTCACACCGGCGTCGGTCAACGCCTGCCGGCTCGGGCCGATGGTTTTCTGGAGCAGGTCCTCGACGAGGGCTTCGAACTTCGCCCGCGTCAGCTTCATCGAAAGATGCTTGGGGCCGCTCTGATCGGCAGTGATGAAGGGCAGGCTGATGTCTGTCTCCATCACGGTCGACAGTTCCATCTTGGCCTTCTCCGCGGCTTCCTTCAGGCGCTGCAGCGCCATCCGGTCCTTCGAGAGATCGATGCCGTCGCTCTTCTTGAACTCGGCGGCAATCCACTCGATGATGCGCTGATCGAGGTTGTCGCCGCCCAGATGCGTGTCGCCGTTGGTCGCCTTGACCTCGACGACGCCCTCGCCGACTTCCAGGATCGAGATGTCGAAGGTGCCGCCGCCGAAGTCGTACACGGCGATCGTCTCTTCCTTCTTCTTGTCGAGCCCGTACGCCAAGGCCGCAGCGGTCGGCTCGTTGACGATGCGCATGACCTCGAGGCCCGCGATCTGCCCCGCTTCTTTCGTGGCCTGTCGCTGCGCATCATTGAAGTACGCGGGCACGGTGATGACGGCGCGCGTGACCGACTGGCCGAGATACTCCTCTGCCGCCTGCTTTAGTTTCTGCAGGACCATGGCCGAGATCTGGGGCGGCGCGAAGCGTTCCTCTTTTCCCGAAGGATTGACGCTGACAACGACCCGGTCCCCGTCGCGCGCGACGCGATAGGGCACCATCTTCATCTCCTCCGACACCTCGTCGTACCGGCGGCCCATGAAGCGCTTGATCGAGAACACGGTGTTCTCGGGGTTCGTGACGGCCTGGCGTTTGGCGACCTGACCGACCAGCCGTTCGCCGTTCTTGGTGAATGCGACGACCGACGGCGTCAGGCGGCTGCCCTCAGGGTTGGTGATCACCGTGGGCTCGCCACCCTCCATGACGGCCACGACGGAGTTGGTGGTCCCGAGATCGATTCCGATGATTTTGCTCATGCAACTTTGGTCCTTGGAGAGCGCCAACGACTGGCGAGTGCAACAGCGGCGCGAGGAAGAGGGCTCGACGAGCCCAAGATTTAGGACCCAGGTATTATAGAAGTTGAGCGTATCACTGTCAAAGTTGGAGGCGTCATTTCGTTCCAAGCGTCATCCTGTCAGTGGTTAGGAGCCACAGCGTGCTATACTGACCGTGCCAGCCTGCCCTACTCTGTGCCCGGCCGCCTTCGGCACCGCGGCACGACATCACGAGGGGTCCCATGTCCCGCTCATGGACGTTCGGTCTCACCCTCCTCGCGAGCGCCTTCGCTCCACACGTCTTTGCCCAGACCCAGACATCGACCCCGCCGACGGCTCATCTGAGCTATGTCGACGGCCGCGTCGTGGTCGAGCACGACACAACGGCCGAGGACGGCACGGGCGACACGCCGCTCTCGGCGGGCGACCGCGTCCGTACTGAGGATGGACGCGCCGAGATCCTGACCGACGACATGTCGGTCGTCGATCTCGACGAGCAGACGACGATTGATTTGCAGTCCGAGGGCCTGTTCCGGCTCATGGCAGGCCGGCTGGTGGTGGTGGGCTCGGGGTCCACGGCGCTGCAGGTCGACACGCCCGCGGGTACCGTCTTCATCAACGAACCCGGGGAATACCGGATCGGTCTCATGGACGACGAGGGCCGGCCGACGCTGGATCTGGCCGTCGTGCGCGGTCGAGCGGAGATCGCCAGTGACGTGGAACGCCTGACGGTCGAGACCGGCGAGCGCGCCTGGGCACGCGTCGGTGAAGCGCCGTCGTATCCAGTCGCCTTCAACTCCGCGCAGTCAGACGCGTTCTACGACTGGGCGTCCGATCGCGCAGGGTCGCGCCGCGGCACGACGTCCGCACAGTACGTACCTGCCAGCCTCACGCAATACTCCGGCACGTTCGATTCGTACGGCTCCTGGAACTACGAACCGACGTACGGCTACGTCTGGTATCCGCGCGTGGCTGTCGGCTGGCGACCCTATTACAGCGGGCGGTGGCGCCATTACGGCGGCTGGGGCTGGACGTGGACCGGAGGCGATCCGTGGGCGTGGCCCACGCATCACTACGGGAGATGGGGCGTCAGTACGGCGGGGCTGTGGTTCTGGATTCCAGGGTCCGTCTGGGCGGGCGCGTGGGTCGATTGGCAATTCTCGAGCAGCTATGTGAGCTGGTGTCCGCTCGGCTTCAACAATCATCCCGTCTACGGCTGGTACGGCGGGTACTACGGACACGGCGGCGGACACGGACACGGGTATCACGGCGGGCATTACGGCGACCACTGGCACGGCTGGACAGTCGTCAACCGCGACCACTTCGGCGGGTACCGGAGTGTCAATCACGTCGCCGTCGATGGCCATCGTGTAGCGGTCGATCGATCGACGGGAGCGGGCTTCGCGCACGGCGCACCTCCGCGGCCCGTCGCCGTTCCGCGTGGCTCTGGACCCGACGGCTTCTTCGCGGATCGCGGACAGTCCGGACCATCCGGATTCCGCGGTGGTAATCGCGGCGCCGCTCAGGGCGGCAGCATGGCGGTTCCGCGCAACGGATTCGCCGCCAACAGCGGAGCGGCAACCCCCAACGGATCGCGCGCCGTCCCGCGCGGCGGCACTGTGACACTCGGCAACGGACGCGTGTACCACGTGCCTCCCGCAGTGGGCGAGAGCACGCGCGGCGGGACCACGGCCGGCACGGATCGCGCCGCCGGCGGATGGGGCTCGCGCGGATACGCGACTCCTCGCACCGATGCGTCGTCGCGCACGTGGGGCGCGGGCACGTACAGCGGTGTCGGCCGGATTGCGCCCGGTGCGGGAACCGCGGTGCCTCGCAGTGAGGGCCGGACGATGCCCGATCAGCGGTTCGATCGCGGCGGAGCCTCTGCCTATCAGCGTCAGCCAGGCGCGACGTACCAGCGCTCGCCCCAGCCGGGGTATCAGCGTCAGCCGCTGCCGCCAACGAGCAACCGCACGGCGATGCCGCGGCAGACGCCGTCGTCTCCTTCGTACAACGGCGCGCCGATGCAGCGGCAAGGCACGCCGTCATACCAGCGTGTGCCCACGCCGAGCTATCAACGCACCCCGGGTGCGACGTACGAGCGGTCGCCGCAGCCAAACGCGCCGCAGCGACAGGCGCAGCCGTCGTACGATCGCGGGCCCTCGCCGAATTACCAGCGGCAGCCGGGTGCGACGTATCAACGCTCCCCGATGCCGAGCTACCAGCGGCAGGCGCCGCAGTCTTACCAGCGTGCACCAGGGCCGAGCAACCAGCGCGCGCCGAGTGCGACGTA
>JBKPMA010000724.1:0-6410 GCA_046731935.1 Acidobacteriota bacterium | reverse complement strand
GCTTCGCCCACCGTCGTCGCGCTTGATCCATCCGGAATCCGAGTGTCGAAGCGGGTTCTTGCCGATCGCGCGCATCAGCACGCCTATCGTGGAGATCGCACCGAAGTAGACGATCGCCATCGCGATCGGCGTCGTCACTTTGGAGATCCGGTGGGCGATCGCCATCCAGACGCGCTCCACCGGGCCAAGATGACCAGGAATGGCCAACCCTGCGAGGACGAAGACGAGCCCGACGCCAAGCAGCAGCTCGCTGGCGACGATGTGGTGCCGCCACCAGTTGGCCGCGCCGAGCAACAGGAATACGCCACCGACGGTGAGGCCGAAACGGCGGCCCTCTGCCCGACTCAGTCGAGTTGAAACTCGGCTTGCCATTCAGCTGTCTCTTTCCAGGCCGGCTGTAACTGCTTGTCGAGCACGTAGTGATCGAGGACCAGGTAATCGAGGTGCGTGCGCATGAAGCAGCGATAGGCATCGGCCGGCGTGCATACGATCGGCTCGCCGCGGACGTTGAACGAGGTGTTCACGAGTACGCCGCATCCTGTGCGCCTCTCGAAGGCGCGGATCAGGTCGTAGTAATCACGATTGTCGTCACGACTGACGGTCTGGATCCTCGCCGAGTAGTCGACATGCGTCACTGCAGGGATTTCGGACCTCGGCACGTTCAGCTTCGCGATACCCCAAAGGTCCCGCTGAGTGTCGTCCATTGGAATGCGCAGCTCACGACGCACCGGAGCGACCAACAGCATATACGGCGAGTCCTGGTCGAGATCGAAGTAGTCGGCCACGCGTTCCCGAAGCACGCTCGGCGCGAACGGCCGAAAGCCCTCGCGGAATTTGATCTTCAAATTCATCTGACTCTGCATCTGCGGGTTCCGCGGGTCGCCGATGATACTGCGCGAGCCAAGCGCCCGAGGACCGAACTCCATGCGCCCGTTGAACCACCCGACGACCTTGCCTTCATCAAGCAGCGCCGCCACACGTTCGAAGAGTGACTCGCCGTCGAGCCGTTCGAATGCCGCGCCGCGGTCAGTCAGGTACCGCTCGATCTCGGGTGTGGAGAACGACGGACCCAGGTATCCGCCACGCATACCATCTCGGCCACACTCAACCGAGCGCGGCTCGCGGAAGTGACGATGCCAGACGAGCTGCGCAACGCCTACGGCACCCCCCGCATCACCGGCGGCGGGTTGAATCCAGAGCTTGCGGAAAGGCCCTTCCCGGAGCAACCGGCCGTTGGCGACGCAGTTCAGCGCCACCCCGCCGGCCATGCAGAGGTTCTCTTCTCCAGTCACCGCGTGCGCTGTTCGCGCCATCCGGAGGATCACTTCCTCGCAGACGTCCTGCACCGAGCGCGCGAGGTCCATCTCGCGCTGCGTGAGCGGCGACTCGGGGACGCGCGGCGGTCCGCCGAACAGGTCGTCGAAGGCGCGATTGGTCATGGTCAGCCCTGACAGATAGCTGAAGTAGCGCTGATTCATCGTGAATGAGCCGTCTTCGCGCAGGGAGATCAACTCGTTCAAGATCGTGCTGACGAACGTTGGTTCGCCGTACGGCGCCAGGCCCATGACCTTGTACTCGCCCGAGTTCACTTTGAAACCCGTGTAGTACGTGAATGCTGAGTAGAGGAGGCCGAGGGAGTGCGGCCACTGCAGTTCCTGAAGAATCTGCATATCCGACCCGACGCCGCGGCCGATCGAGGCAGTGGCCCACTCGCCGACGCCGTCCGTGGTCAGAATTGCGGCTCTGTCGAAGGGCGAGGGGAAGAACGCGCTTGCGGCATGCGATTCGTGATGCTCTGCATAGAGCACCGGACCGTCGTAATCGAGTTCCGCACGAAGCGTCCTGTCGATGAAGAGCTTTTCCTTGATCCATTGCGGACCGGCCAAGGCGAACTGGCTCAGGCCGCGCGGCGCGACGCCAAGGTAGGTTTCGAGGATGCGATCGAATTTCAGCAGGGGTTTGTCGTAGAACCCGACGGCCGTCAGCTCGCTCGCCGCAATGCCAGCGTGATTGAGGCAGTAGGCGACAGCGTGCGCAGGAAAGCTCGGGTCGCCTTTCTTGCGTGTGAAACGCTCCTCTTGCGCGGCGGCGACGATGTGGCCATCACTGACGAGGCAGGCCGCGCTGTCGTGATAGAAGGCCGAGAGGCCGAGGATATGCCTGGTGACGCTCACTTGCTCCTCATGATGTGCGCTCATCCTCGACGTGCGGCCGCAGCAGCATGACCCCGACGATTCCGACCAGCGACGCCGCGATCTGATACCAGGCCGGCACCATCGGGTCGCCCGTCCAGTCGATCAGCCATGCCACCACGAACTGCGTCGTGCCGCCGAAGATCGTGACGCCCAGCGCGTACAGAACGGAGAGTCCGCTCGATCGCACCGCTTTCGGGAACGCTTCCGGCAGGAAGGCATACACCGCACCCAGCGTCGTCGAGAACACGAAGTTGACGAGCATGTTCAGCGACACCACGAGCCACGGCGACGCTCCCGGCGACGTCATGAACAGGTACGTCGGGTAGATGATCGCGATGAACATCGCGCGCAGCACGATCAGCATGCGCTTGCGTCCGAAGCGATCGAGGAGGACGCCCACGAAGATGCCGCCCATTGCGGCAACACTTCCGGTCAGGGTGAGTGTCGTCCCAATCGTGGCCGAGAGATGCAGCGTCGTGATCGCGAACGTGGTCATGTAGTTGAACACGTACGTCGAGACCGTCCCGCCGCAGATAATCAGGATGCCGATGACGACCTGGCGCCAGTGATGACGGAGCAGCGTGCCCAGGACGTCGCCGGTCGTTCGTTGGGTCTGAGGTTCGAAGGTCTCGGGCAGCTCGCGGCGGATGTACAACGCGACGGGCGCGATGACGACGCCGAGCAGAAATGGAATGCGCCATCCCCACGCATGCATCGCCTGGGTCTCGAGCGTGCTCGTGAGGATGACGCCCGCCAGGCTGCCCAGGAAGATCGCGACCTGCTGACTGTAGCCCTGCCAGGCGGTGACGGCTGCGCGCTTATGGATCGGCACTGACTCGAGCAGGTACGTAGTCGCCGGTCCCACTTCTCCGCCACACGAAAAGCCCTGAATGAGCCGCGCCACGAGCAGGATGATCGGCGCCGCCAGCCCGATTTGTGCGTACGTGGGCGTCACGGCGATGATGCCGGATCCAAGCGCCATCAAGGTGAGCGTCAGCGTCAACGCCGCGCGGCGGCCTTCTCGATCCGCGTACGCGCCAATCACGGCCGCGCCGAGCGGACGAGTGACGAATCCGACACCGAAGGTCGCCAGGGCGCCCAGCAATCGCCCGATCTGTGATTCGCCCGGGAAGAACGCGTCCGCGATCATCACGGCAAAAAACGTGAAGACGAGGAAATCGTAGAACTCGAGCAGATTGCCGATGACGACCGCGACGACGGCTTTCATCGGGAGCGCCGAGGAGTGGGACACGTTTTGTTGCTGCACGGATGAGCTTTCAAGCTAGCATGACGATGGCTGCGCGGACGAATCATTCCTGACGAAGCCCCGACCAACCAGACTCCCATCCAGATGAAACAGCACCATCGCGTGCTCGGGATGCTCGCCGGGCTCTCGATCGTCACGTATCTCGATCGCGTGTGTATTGCCGTTGCGGGACCAGCGATGCAGGACAGCCTGCACATCAGTCCCCAGGCGTGGGGCTGGGTCACCGGCGTCTTTTTTCTGTCGTACGGACTGTTCGAGATTCCGACGGGTGCGCTGGGCGACCGCATCGGTCCACGCCGCGTGCTGACGCGGATCGTGCTGTGGTGGTCGGCGTTCACCTCGTTGACGGCGTTCGTGACGACCTATCCGCTGCTGCTGCTCGTGCGGTTCTGCTTCGGCGCGGGTGAGGCCGGTGCGTATCCGAACGCATCGATCGTGATCGCGAGATGGATTCCCGCAAAGAACCGCGCGCGGGCCTGGGGCATCGTGTGGATGACGAGCCAGATTGGGGCAGCGTTGTCGCCAGTCATCGTGGTGCCGCTGCAGATGCGTTACGGCTGGCGCGCGTCGTTCATGGTGTTCGGCATACTTGGCGTGGTCTGGGCCGCTGTCTGGTCCTGGTGGTTCCGCGATCGTCCGCACGAAATGCCCGGCATCACCGAGCAAGAGGTCCGAGACATCGGCACGGAACGCGAGAGCGTCCACGGCGGCGTGCCCTGGGCGGAGGCGCTGCGAAGCCCGTCTCTCTGGTACATGACGGGCATCAGCGTCTGCTACGTCTACGTCTTCGGGTTCTTCCAGGCGTGGCTGCAGACGTATCTGGTCCGCGCGCACGGCTTCACGTCGGCCGCGCTGATGCTGTCGTCGGTTCCCTACGTCGTCGGTGCCTGTGCGAATGGTGTCGGCGGCGTGGTGACCGATCGACTCGTGCATCGTCTCGGCCTCCGTGCCGGACGACGGATTGTGGGGATGGTGGGACTGAGCGTCGCCGTCGTGTTTCTCGTGGCGACCATCTTCACGACCAGCGGGCTCTGGGCACTCGTGTTCCTGTCGCTGGCGTATGCCGGAATTCTGGCGCAGCAGCCGAACCTGTGCTCGCTGACGCTCGATGTCGGACGCCGCCATGCGGGAGCCGTGTTCGGCTTCGGCAACATGGCGAGCCAGATGGCATCACTCACGTCATCCGTCGCTTTCGGGTACGTGGCCGAGTACTTCGGCAACTACAACGCGCCGTTCGTGCCCATGCTGGTGACGCTGTCTCTTGGGATCTATTTCTGGTCGCGGGTTGATCCTGAGCGGGAGATTTTCGCGGCGCGTCCAGAGCCGGTCTTCATTACACCCAATGTGGCCGCGGATGCGCACTCCGCGTGATACGAATACGAAAACGAACACGAATACGGAGCCAACACGTGCCTGCTGGCTACCCTCTGCTCCCTAGCGCCGCCGAGCGAGATAGTCAGCGATATGCGCGACGATGTCTCGCGCGTCGTCTTCGGCACCGTGGATGAACGTGGACTTGCGGCGCCGTAGCACCGGCAGTCCGATGGCGTAGAGACCTGGCGCATCGACGACGCCGCCGTCGTGGCGCAGGTGGCCTTTCTGATCCACGACCGGTACGTCGAGCCAGCTGTAATCGGGACGGAAGCCGGTCGCCCACAGTACTGATGCAATCCGGCCACTCGCCAGATCGAGCGCGAGGGGTGAGGAGTCGGGCACGCGCGTGGGCTCGAATCGCTCGGGCGGGCCGACATCGCTCGGGACCCCGTGGTGAGCCGCCCACACATCGAACGTGTCGAGCAGCCGCTCCATCTTGAGGTCCGCGAGCGCGAACTGGTTGCGGAGGCCGCCAGAGAAGAGCGCCCGGCCGTCACGAATCGCCGAGAGGCGTCCCACGAGCTGGACACCCGCGGCACCGAGCGCGTTCAAATCGAGCGTCGTCCGTTCGGGCGTTCCCACGAGCTGCGGCGATGGCAACCGGCGCGCGCGTGTGAGGTCGTCGATCTCGTCGTAGCGCTGGTTCCAGACGCCGGAATGCTCCATCCACCAGAGCACGTCCTTGCCGCGGTAGTTCCGTGGCATGCGCACATGCTCTCCCACCGAGATCGTGACGGGACGTCCCGATCGTTGAATCTCGTCGGCGAGCTGGACGCCAGTGGCGGAGGCTCCGACCACGAGTACGCCGCCCTCGGGCAGTTGATCCGGATTGCGATAGTCGAGTGCGGTGAAGGACTGAATCGACGAGGGCAGCGCCTCGCGCAGCGCCGGGACGTGTGGCAGGTTGCAGGCGCCGCTGGCGAGCACCAGCACGCGGCACTGGAGCGTGCCGCGATCGGTATCGACCTCGTAGCCCTCCTCAGCCGCTCGGACCGTCCGCACGGTGGTTCCAGTGCGCACGGGGGCTGAGGCCACCTTCGCGAATCGGGTGACGAACGCGACTACATCGGCCGCCGACATGAAGCCGTCGGGATCGGGGCCGTCATAGTGAAGGCCTGGCAGCCGAGACTGCCAGTTCGGCGTGAGCAGGCGCAGCGAATCCCATCGCTCGCGGCGCCAGGAGTTCGCCACCTCACCGCGCTCCAGCACGACGTGATCGATCGAGCGGTCGCTGAGGCAGCGGCTCGTGGCGAGCCCTGCGTGCCCAGCTCCGATCACGACGGTGGTGACGCGTTCGATGGCGGAACTCCGAGCGTGAAGCCTGCGGCTCAGGCGACGACGACCGACACGTTGGTCGGGTTCGTGACGATGTCGTACACAGCCGAGCGCTTCTGCGACTGTGCGACGAGCGCCTCGATGTCCTTCTTCGATGCGTCGGCGTCGATGTTGAAGGTCACCTTGATGTCGTCGTAGCCGTTTCTGACGTCGCTGTCGATCCCGAGGATGCCCTGGATGTCCATGGATCCTTCGAGCTTGGCCTCGACCGAACGCAGCTGAATGCCGCGGTTCTGCGC
>JBKPMA010000723.1:0-3683 GCA_046731935.1 Acidobacteriota bacterium | reverse complement strand
AGATCGAACATCGATTCTCGCTGGAGCGCATGGTGTCGGCCTTCACCACCCTCTATCGCAGTGAGCTTTCCCGCCGAACAAGTCACGCGGTGTCATACCGCGAGCTGGCGGCGTCCTGAGACACGAGCACGAAATGTACGGCGTCCCAGAGCGCGTGCCTGTCGAGTCGGTCTGTGGGCAGCTACCCAAGATCGGAGATGGCAACTCTGTTGCTCTTCGACCACTGTTCGCAGGCCCGCCGTGCGCGGCGTCTAATCTGACACTCATTTCCCGGGCTGTCTGAATGTGCGGAATCGCAGGAATCGTCGCCGCTACTGAACTGGCTGTGGAAGATCGCCACCGCGTCGTCGCCATGCGCGACGTGCTCACACACCGTGGGCCCGACGAGGCGGGATTGTTTGCCGACAGCCAGGCCGCACTCGGGCACCGCCGGTTGAGTATCGTGGACCTCGCAACAGGCAGTCAGCCGCTGTCGAACGAAGACGGATCGATTTGGATTGCCTTCAATGGCGAGATTTACAACCATCGCGATCTGCGCCGCCAACTCGAAGACCACGACCACGTCTATCGCACGCGGTCCGATACGGAAACCATCGTGCACGCGTACGAGCAGTGGGGCGATGCCTGCGTCGAGCGGCTGCGTGGCATGTTTGCGTTCGTCATCTGGGACGCGAAGCGGAAGCGGCTTCTGGCGGCGAGGGACCGGCTGGGCATCAAGCCGCTCTATTGGGCGCAGGTGGACGATCGCCTGCTGTTCGCGTCGGAGATCAAGAGTCTTCTCGAAAGTGGATTGCTTGCCGTCCGTGCGAACGATGCCGCGATTCCCGAACTGCTTGGCACGCGCTCGCTGGCCGGCTCCGAAACGATGTTCAACGGCGTCCAGAAGCTGCTGCCTGGGCACGTTCTGACGTTCGAACGCGGGCATGTGCAGTGCCGCCGCTACTGGGACATCCCCGCGAGGACCGACGATGCGGGGTCGCAGCGAAGCCGCGCGGACGATGTGGAGCGCTTCCGGGCGCTGTTGGACGAGTCGATCGTCCTGCGGCTGATGAGCGATGTCCCGCTTGGCGTCTTTCTTTCCGGCGGCATCGACAGCAGCGCGATTGCGGCGCTGATGGCCCGGCATCTCACACAACCGCTGCAGACGTTCTCGGTGGCGTTCGCCGATCGCGCGTACAGCGAGCTCGAATATGCGCGGCAGGTGACACGAGCCATCGGGGGCAAGTCGCACGAGATCGTCATCGACGACCGCGACTTCTTCGCCGCACTGCCAAGGCTCGTGTGGCACGAGGACGAGCCGATCGCGCATCCGTCGAGCGTGCCGTTGTACTTCGTGTCGAAGCTCGCGCGCCAGAGCGTGACGGTGGTCCTGACCGGCGAAGGCAGCGACGAACTGCTGGCCGGATACGGGAGGTATCCGCGCTCGCTGTTCAACTGGCGCGCAGGAAGCGTGTACACGCGAGCCGTGCCACGGGCCGTGCGAGACACACTGGCCGCAAACACCGAGCGGGTTCCAGGCGCGATCGGGCGCTACGTGCGGCGCTCCTTCGTCGGCGTCGAACACGCAGCCGACCTGACGTTCTTCGATACGTTCGCGGGGATCAACCTCACGGATCAGCGCCGGCTGTTGTCGCCGCGTCTTGCCCTGATGGCGAGTGCGGAACGCGCCTACGGATCGTCGATGGCGTACTTCAATGCACGTGGCCACCAGGCCGGGCTCCTCGACCGGGTGCTCTACGCGGACTTGAAGACGTACCTCGTCGAGCTGCTGATGAAGCAGGACCAGATGAGCATGGCGGCGTCAATCGAGAGCCGCGTGCCGTTCCTGGATCATCATCTCGTCGAGTTTGCCGCGGGCCTTCCCGCCAATCGCAAGCTGTCTGGCTTCTCGACGAAACGAATTCTCCGAGAGGCGGTTCGCGACGTGCTGCCGCAGTCGGTCCTCGAGCGGCCGAAAATGGGGTTCCCCGTGCCGTTTGGACAATGGATCCAGGACGGCTGGGGCCCGGTCGTGCGCGAGGTACTCCTCGATCGCAAGACCCGGCAACGCGGCATTTTCGAGCCGGCTGCCGTCGAGCGGCTGCTCACACCGGGCGATCCGTTCGATCAGCAGCGGGCAGACGCCATATGGGCCCTGCTGAATCTCGAGCTCTGGTACCGCACGTTCATCGATCGCGGCGGCGTCCAGACGCTCCCTACTCCGCAGACCTCGGCAGCCTCGAACGACTCCGACAACTCCGCGGCTGAGGAGCTGGTGGCGAGCTGAATGATGCGCATCCTGTGGCTGAACGCCAGCTTGCTCCTTCCGCTCGACAAGGGCGGCAGGCTGCGTACGTGGCATCTGATGCGGCATCTCGCCAGGCGCCACACGATCACGTACCTGTCGTTTGCCGATCCGCAGCAACCGCCTGCCGATCGCGACGGCATGTCAGAGGTATGCGCTGAGCTCGTGACCGTACCGCGCACGGAACAGACAAAGTCGGGTCTTCAGTTCTACGCGAGCGTCGCCAAGCATCTGTTCGACCCCGTCCCCTATGCCGTGGCGCAATATCGCTCGCGTGCGTACCGGGCGGCAGTCGATCGCGCGTTGACTCACGCCACTTACGATCGAATCGTCTGCGACTTTCTCGTACCGGCGATCAACCTGCCCAGACAGTTGCCAGCGCCATCCGTGCTGTTCACGCACAACGTCGAGGCCGAGATCTGGCGACGGCACGCAGAGACGGAGAGCGGACGGCTCAAGAAGCCGCTGTTTCGCAACCAATGGCTCCGGATGCGGCGCTTCGAGGCTCGAACGCTCGCGCGGTTCGATCGGATCCTCGCAGTCTCGGACGTGGATCGCGACACCCTCCAGGCGCTGTATCCGGCGTCGATGGCCGGCAAGTCCATCTCAGTCGTGCCCACGGGGGTCGACACCGCCTTTTTTGCGGACGTGCCCGCAGAGCCGATCAGCCCCCGCCGGCTCGTGTTCATTGGATCGATGGACTGGCTGCCCAACGTGGATGCGGTCACGCACTTCGCACGCGAGATTCTGCCTCGCATTCGCGGCGCCGAACCGAACGTGACGTTCTCCATCGTCGGACGTGCGCCCACGCCCGCGGTGCAGCAGCTCGCGGAGCTTCCGGGCGTGGAGGTCACGGGTCGCGTAGACGATATCCGCCCGTACCTGGCCTCTGCTGCGGTCAACGTCGTTCCGCTTCGAATTGGTGGCGGCACACGGCTCAAGATCTACGAGGCAATGGCTGCGGGCCGGGCTACCGTCTCCACACGGATCGGAGCGGAAGGATTGCCGACCGAGCACGGCCGGCATCTGCTTCTCGCCGACGATGCCGCGGCATTTGCCGACGCGGTCGTCGCGCTGCTCAGGAACGCGGACGAGCGCCGGACCCTCGCGTCGAACGCCCGTGCGCTGGTCACGAGTCGATACGACTGGTCCATCGCAGCCACGCACCTGGAACAGGCCATCCTCGATACGACAACCCCCACACCGGCCGCCTCGCCAGGCACGGTGACGCCCATTACGGACGCGCAAACGCTATGAATGTCTCAGTGTTCGGTCTCGGTTACGTCGGGTCGGTCTCCGCGGCAGCGTTTGCCGAAGACGGCCATACAGTCGTCGGCGTTGACGTGAACGCAGACAAGGTGGCCATGCTCAATGCCGGGCAGAGCCCGATCGTCGAACC
>JBKPMA010000722.1:0-5391 GCA_046731935.1 Acidobacteriota bacterium | reverse complement strand
GTCACCTGACGGTCGCTCGGATGCACTGCGAGCGCGGCCGCACCGCCAATTCCAACTATCAAGCCGTTGTTGATCGTGAACAGGTGCTTGAAGTCGCCGCCAAGGGGCTTCAGGTTGTCTGCAACGAAGCCACGCGGCGCGTCGCTGGTAGGCGAGGAGCCATCACTCGTTGGAGCGATCGTCTCACCGTGGGGCGAGACGTTGGAGCCAGTGCAATCCGCGTCGAGGCACGGAGCCGACGGAGTCAGGACTGGAGCAGACGAAGAACTGGTTTGCGCGGAGAGCGGATGGCACGTACCGACGGCGATCGTAGCGACCAGCAACACGCGGGCGCACGTCATGGGCTCACCTCCAGGGTGATTGGCCGGACGGCGGGCAGGTCGCCACTCGGGTCTTCAATACTATGCCGCGGCTTTCATGAACCAGGTATGACAGGTGAATTCGTCGTCAGGGCAGGCGATCCACGATTCGCTGCACGTGGCGCAGTTCGTCGGCGATGACCGTGTGTCCCATGCCCGGATAGATCACACCCACGACGTCGCCGCCCATGGCCTGCAGCGCGGCCATTGACTCATCGACACGCACCTTCGGAATGTGTGCGTCCACATCGCTGCAGCCGAGGAATACCGGCGTCTGATCCAGCGAACCGGCCGGCGTCCACGTCGTCCCGGGCGGGCCGATCAGTCCCGCACTCAGGCCGACCACGCCGCCGTACCGCCGCGGATTCCGTGCCGCGTATTCGAGCGCCAGGCAGCCGCCCTGCGAGAATCCCGCCAGCACGACGCGCTCGGGCGGAATGCCCTTCGTGCTGAGCGTGCGGACGATGCTGTCGATTGCGGTCAGCGCGGACGACAACCACGGCTCGTTGCTCTCGATGGGGGCGATGAAGCGATTGGGATACCACGTGCTCCCAGCCGCGGCGGGCGCGATGTAGATCATCCCGGGATGCGGCACCTGGTCGCCGAGCGGCAGAATGTCGTCAGCGCCAGCACCGCGGCCGTGCAGCAGCACCATCGCGGACGTCGCCTCGGTCACCGGCGTGCCCTGCACGAGAATCGGCTGTCCGCCATGCGGGGGCGGCGCGGTCGTCGTCCACGTCATGCCGGCTCCGCGGCCGTCCACGCGGGCACGGTAATCGGCCGTACGGCCTGCTCGATTTGCGCCCGATGCGATTCGAGCCACGGCGGCAGCTTCAACGACGTGCCGAGACTCTCCCACGCCTCGTCGACGCCGAACCCCGGTCCGAGCGTGGCGAGCTCGACGATGTGCCCATCTGGATCGTTCGTGTAGATGCTGTGGAAGTACACCCGATCCATGACCGGCGAGACGCGGATGCCCGCAGCGACGATCCGTTCACGCCACGCGAGCTGATCCTCGTCCGTCGCGACGGCCAGCGCAAAATGATGCGTCTGTCCCGCGCCCATGCGGACGCGCGGTTCCTTCGCGGCGTCACGCTCGAAGTACGTGATGAGCGTGCCGGGAGCGCCCTGCTGATCGCCCCAATACCAATGCGCCGACGACGGATCGTCGAAGTTGGGCGTCATCTTCACCCGGCGCAGACCGAGCAAACCGCGGAAGAATCCGTCGGTCGCTTCGAGATCCGAGCTGATGGCGGTGATGTGGTGCATCCCGCGCGAGAGCGTCATGTCGGGCGCGATCGAGAGCACCGGTTCAGGCCACGTCTCGGCGGTGATCGCCGGTTCGTCGCGATGTCCCTTGAGCAGGTGCTCGGGCGGATGCTGGAACACTTCGCCGAGATGCTCGAGGGTCTCGTCAACAGTCCACCCCGGACCGATGGTCGCAATCTCGAGGATCGTTCCGTCCGGATCGTTCATATAGATCGACGTGAAGTAGCGTCGATCGCGTGGGCCGATGACGCGGAGGCCGAGATCCGAGAGGCGGCGCTTCCACTTCAGCAGGGCGTCCCGCGTGGCGACCTGAAAGGCCACGTGGTGCGTGCCGCCGATGCCGGGGCGTCCCTTGGGTACGCCAGGCCACTCGAAGAACGTCACCGCCGAGCCGGGTGTTCCGCGCTCGTCTCCGAAATACAAGTGGTAGCTGCCGGGGTCATCGAAGTTCACGGTCCGTTTCACAAAACGGAAACCGAGCACCCCGGTATAGAAATCAATGGTCCGCTGCGCGTCGTTGCAGCCGATCGTGATGTGATGCAGGCCTTTGATCATGTCCCCGCCTTCGCGCCTGGAGCAGCGACGAATTCCGCACTCCGCATCCGGCACTTGATGTGATGCCGCGCGTCGCGAGCCAGTATCGCGGATTCCGGTCAGAAGCGGATCGTGAATCGCGTGGGCCCGCTCGCTGGGCTCTCTAAGGCATAGTCGAACCGGTGGTTGGCGAGGATTTCCTGCACCACCGTGAGCCCGATGCCCTGCCCGCCGGGCTTGGTCGTGAAGAACGGCGTGAAGAGTTGGGCGCGAATGGATTCGGGGATGCCGGGACCGGTGTTCTCGATGACGAGCTGCGGCCGGTTGCGGTCGAAGCCGAGCCTCGCGGTAATCGTGCCGGGCCCTTCGATGGCCTCGATGGCGTTCTTGATAATGTTGAGCACGGCCTGCTCCACCTGAACGCGATCGAGCGGCACCGGCGGCAGCGGTGCCTCGATGACCCAGCGCCACTCGACGCCGCGTTCCTCCCGCATGCTGCGCGTCAGCCCTTCGACGTGCCGCACGAGATCTTCGAGATCGGTTGGTTGCGGCACGGGCGCCGGCAGTCGTACCACGTCGGCAAAGCTCCGCATGAACGAGTTCAGATGTCCCATCCGATCGATGGCGATCTGCAGCGCTCGTTCGAAGTCTCCGCGATCGGACAGCTGCAGCTGTGCGCTGTAGCCGAGCGACGACTCGAGCAACGATCGCGACGCGGCAACCGAGTTGTTCACCTCGTGCGAGAGCATCCGAATGAGCTTCTCGTACGCCGCTTTCTCCGACTGCCGCAATTCTTCGGTCAGCTCTTCGAGCAGGAAGAAGCTGCGCGGGAACCCGTGATCGAGGAACCGTCCGTGCTGCGCGCGCACACGCCGTCCGCCATGAAGAGCGATGACTCGGCCCGCACCGGGCTCGAGCGACGCAAGTTCGTCGATGATCGGTACGCCGGTCTGTCCGAGCTGGCGGCCGCGCAGCGCGTCACTCGATTCCTGCACGAGCCTGGTGGTCGCCGGATTCACGAGATCGAGCCGTCCGTCGTAGTCGAGTACCACGATCCCGGAGGGCGAGACCTCGAGCACGCTCGCAAGGAACAAGTGCTGCTCCTGCACGCGTCGCCGTTCCGTGCGCAGGTGATCGATCATGCGGTTGTAGACGGCAACGAGCTTATCCACCTCCGGCTGACCGACCTCCAGGAATCGTGCGGTGTAATCGCTGTCGTGCAGGAACTGCGCGCTGTCGTCTACGAACGAGAGAGCGCGGAACAGCCGGTTGACCAAAGCGATCCCGGTCATCAGCGACCCGATCAGCACGACTTCGATGGCGTACAGCCAGGCACGGTGCTGCAGCAGCAGATACACGCCGAGCGCGCCTGCGCCGACGTGCACGGCCAGAAGATAGATGACGAATCGGGCGCGGAGGCTGGGACGATGCACGACGGCTCCAGGCTCCAGGCTGCGGACTGCAGGCGCGACTGGAGACAGCAGACTGTAGGCCGAAGACCGCCTAGATAGGAATTTCGTACTTTTCGAAGCGGCGATAGAGCGCCGCGCGGCTCAGGCCCAGTGCTTCGGCCACCTTACTGATATTCCCCGTGTGATGCTTCAGCGACTTCAGGATCATGGCCTTTTCGATCTCGTCCATCGTCATACTGCCGACCGGCGGTAGCGTGTCGCGGCTCGCCTCCTGCGGCTCCATGTCGGCCGTCAGCCTGAAATCCTCAGCCTCCAGCACGGACCTGTCCGTCACGAGCACCGTTCGCTCCACGGACTGTTTCAATTGACGGATGTTTCCCGGCCACGGCTGCGCCTGCAGCCACCCGATGGCGGCGGCGCTCAGTCGAATCGACTCCCGCCGGTAGATCTGTCCCATCGTCTGGGCGAAGCGTGTCGCGAGAATGGGTATGTCGTCGCGCCGATCGCGGAGCGGCGGCAGGTGCACGGCGATCAGATTCACGCGGTAGAGCAAGTCCTCGCGGAATTCTCCGCGCGAGACCATCTCGGCCAGGTTGCGGTTCGTGGCCGAGATGACGCGTACGTCGACGCTCTTCTTCTGGCTGCTGCCGAGTACTTCGAAACTGCGATCCTGCAGCACTCGCAGCATCTTCACCTGCGACGCCGGGTCCAGATCGCCGATCTCGTCGAGGAAGATCGTCCCCCCGTTCGCAAGATCGAACCGTCCCTTCCGGTCCTGGCGGGCATCCGTGAAGGCACCGCGTACGTGGCCGAACATCTCGCTCTCGAAGAGCGTTGACGAAATGCCTCCGAGATTCACCTTGACGAACGGTCCTGACGCGCGACGGCTGTTTCGGTGAATCGCTTCAGCGACCAGCTCCTTACCCGTACCGCTCTCCCCGGTAATGAGGACGGCGGCATCGGTCGGGGCAACGCGTCCGATCAGTTGAAGGATGCGGCGCAGCCGGGCATCGTCCCCGATCAGCAGGCCGAAGTCGTACTTTCGATCGAGCTCTTCGCGCGCAGGCACGGCGCCGTCAACAGGCTCTGCGCTTGCCGCCAGACCCAGCGCGGTCTGCACCGTCTGCAGGATGCCCGCATTGGTCCACGGCTTCGTCACGAAGTCGGCCGCACCTGCTTTCATCCCCTCGACCGCGAGCTGAATGGAGCCCCACGCTGTTATCAGAATGACCGGCAGCGTCGGCCGCTGCGCCTTGATCGCGGCAAGAAGGGCCAATCCCTCTTCCCCGCTCGTCTGCCGGGAAAAGTTCATGTCCTGCAGGACGAGGTCGCACGACTCCCGTTCCAGCCACGTCAGCGCTGCCGACGGGGACGCCACGGCGTGCGACTGGTAGCCGGCCTGTTTCAGGACCAGCGCCAGCGACGCGGTGATGGAGGGATCGTCGTCGACGATGAGAATCATCAAGGACCCTGGCGGCGCGGCATGGTGCGGTCGCGCGTCACCCACAGCCTACCGCCTCCGGCCGCCCATCGTCCCGCAGAATCGCGACCAGTTCCTCATTCGTATCGCAGTGCGTCAGCCGGGTCGACCGACGTGGCGAGACGGCTCGGGTACCAGCCGCACAGAAGAGTCAGTCCGTAGATGCACGCGGCCGACAACGCCATGCTGATGAGCATGACGCTCGTCGGCGGAATCACCCGCGGCGGTACCTGCCACGGCAGGAGCGGAGCCTGCGCCACCAGCACTCCCGCAACCAGCAGCGCGGCGGTCGTGATGACCATCAGCTCTCCGAGAATCTGGCTGTGCACGTTGACTC
>JBKPMA010000721.1:0-7101 GCA_046731935.1 Acidobacteriota bacterium | reverse complement strand
GCTCGAAGCCCGCTCGGAGCGGCTGATCGCCGCGGGACTGGTGGGGCTGGCGCTCGTCATGACCGTTCTGCCTGTAGCGGTCGTCGTCGGACTGCTGGTGTCGGACGCAGGACGCATCGTGACGTCGATCGCGCGTGTCTGTGTATGGCTGACGGATTGGTTGAGTGCGGGCGTGTCGATCTGGAGTGTGCTGTCGGTGACGGGCGAGGGCCTTGGGCACGCCGTCTCGAGTCCTGCGGCGAGCGCGGTCATGACGATCGGCCTCGTGCTGGCGTCGAGTGCGCTGCTGGCGTTGAACCGGTATCTCCCGGGAGAGAGGAGCTGAGGCCATGCGTGCCTCCATGCGTTGGAATCTGCGCCTGCTGATGTGTGCGGCGCTCGTCGCCTCGCTTTGCGCAGGCCTTGGAGCGGCCGCGCCACAGGAGCTCAGCGCTCGACTGAAGAGTCAGACGCTCGAGCGCTACCGCGTGCTTCCTCTCAGCGACGGTATCGTCCTCGCTCCGCGGCACGGCTCCGGAGCGTCCATCGAATTGAACGAACGCGGCATCGCGATCGATGGCACGGCGGTCACGGGACGTGAACTGCGAGAGCGGCTTGGCAAAGACGCGGACCTGATCCTGCAGCTGTCGTACGTCGATTCGGCGGCGCTGCGCGCCGCCTTTGGAGGCGAGTCGCCCACCGCGCCGGCACCGCCCGAGGCGACGCCGGCACCCGCACCGAGTGAACCACCTGCTGCGACGACACCGCCAACGGTTGCGCCCGAGCCCGTGCCCGCGCCACCGGAACCGCCGCCTCCTCCCAAGCGGATGCGGCATGGCGCCAAGGTCACGTTCCTGCGATCGATCACCGTCGACGAGGACGAAGAAGTCACTGACGCCGTGGTCGCGATCGGCGGAAATGTCGAAGTGAACGGCCACGTGCGCGAGGATGTCGTCGCGGTGCTTGGAAGCGTGCACCTCGGCCCGCATGCGGTCGTGGACGGATCGGTGACCTCAGTGGGTGGGCGAGTGGATCACTCGAGCGGCGCTGAAGTGCACGGAGAAATCAACGAGGTGGCGATCGGCCATGACGGCGAGAAGCCGTTCCGGTTCGTCCCGTTCTGGGTGCCGGGGATGGGACACGACGTCGTGTCGGGCTCTGTCCGTCTCTTCGGCACGCTGCTCCGGATTGCGCTCGTCCTGCTGCTCGCGCTCATCATCGTCGTCGCGGCGCAGACGCCCGTCGATCGCATCGCACGGCGCGCTGGCGACGATGCCTTGCTCAGCGGCTTCGTCGGTCTGCTGTTTCAAGTGCTCGTCGTGCCGTTGACGGTGCTCGTGGTCGTGGTGCTGGCGATTTCGATCATCGGCATTCCGCTGCTCGTGCTCGTGCCGTTCGCGCTGCTGGCCCTGTTCTTCGGCGTGCTGCTTGGCTTCGTGGGCGTTGCGCGGCGAGTCGGAGAGTGGGTGGCGCCCTCGCGCGGCGCGCTGGTCTGCACGACGGTCGGCGTCGTGATCATCGCCGCGGGCACCATCCTCGCGCGGCTCGTGTGGCTGCTGCCCGCGCCCGTCGGCGTGATCGCCTTCATCGTAGCCGTCGTCGGATTCTTCATGGAGTACGTCGCGTGGACCGTGGGGATCGGTGCGATGCTCCTGACGCGGTTCGGCACGCGCGGGCCGGGCATGGAGCCGTTCGACCGACCGACGATCGTGCCGCCGATTCCGGCGCTCGATTCCGAGTTGCGCGGCGAGTTGTGAGTCCTGCCGGAGTATGCTCGAGAAATGCGAGCAACCCCGGCACCACATGTTGTAGAGCCGGCCGGGCCTGATGTAGAGCCGGGGTTACTCTCTACTCTCGAGTACACCCCGGCTTCCGGCCGATCAGCCTTCGGACTTCGACGGGGCCGGCAGCGCGCCGGTGTCCTGCTTCAACACCGTTTCGAGGCAGGAGGGGCAGATACCATGGCTGAACCGCACGTCGAGATGTTCGGCGATGTAGGTCTCGACCTGGTTCCAGTAGTTCTGGTCGTCGCGAATCCGCTTGCAGTAGGCGCAGATCGGCAGCAGTCCCTGCAACTGGCGCACGCGTGAGAGCGCCTGTTCGAGCTCACTCACGCGGAGCGCAAGCCGCTGCTGCAGCTGCACGACGCGCGCGGCAACGCCGAGGCGTGCTTCGAGCTCATCGCGATCGACTGGTTTGGTGAGGTAGTCGTCGGCACCCGCCTTGAGACCCGTCACGATGTCTTCCATCCGCGTCCGGCCGGTGAGCAGGATCAGATAGGGCTGCTGGATATTCGACAGCTGACGGATGCCGCGGCAGATGTCAGGACCGTCCATGCCCGGCATCATCCAGTCGAGCACACCGATCGCCGGTGCGTTCCGCTCGCGCAGCTGCGCCCAGGCTTCCCGCCCGTCGGAGCACACGACCGGCTCGTACCCCCAGTGTTCGAGGCTCTTCTGGAGCAGCCGACGCGAGACGGGCTCGTCCTCGGCTATGAGAATTCGCATGGCGCCCGGAGTTTCTCCTGAGCACAGGCCGTTCCCGGAACGGCCAGACCAGCACGCGCACAAACAGGCCGGGATACGACGCGCACGGGCCGCGAGCGTCCGGATCTCCGACCGTGATGACGCTTCGCCGACGCCGGATTCGACAGAACAGCAGCCGGCGGCTACTGCGGCGTTTCAGACATATCGCGGGCGCCCGGCCTGACCTGCACGGTCGTATTGCCCGCGACAATCGTCTTCTTGCCACGTTTGAGCGTCAGCTGGAGGCGATAGTTGCCCTGCGTCTCGTACCGGTGCTCGCTCGTCCAGTGGCGTTTGACGTCGCTCTTGCCCGCCTCGAACGGCTCACAGTCCTGCGTCGCAGACGAGTACGTGCCGTCGCCCCAATCCCATTCGGCTTCAGGACAATACAGCTCCTCTTCCGCATCCATTCCGCCCGTGAGGTCGGCGGTCGCGACGATCCGCGCCGGCGAAAACGACAGCGCCGGCGTGGCTCGTACGGAGAGGCTCGCTTTCTTTCCCTTCTTGTCCTTGTCCTTTTGGTCAGCAGGAGCAGCGGCGACCGAAATAGCGCATGCGATAACGAAAGCCAGGCCGACTCCGGCGGAGGCCGCGTGAAGCCACCGCGCGCGGAAATTCGGCCCAGATGGAGGTGTCATGACAGTTCGTCCTTGGGGCCTGATCGAACGCAAACGCACGAGAAACCAGTGCAGAGTATTGTAACGCTGCGACGTTCGGGTGGTGTCGCCACCCGAACTCATCGGACTCGTCGAACTTCTCATACATAATGGCTGAGATGGCTGATTCTGCGCCTGCATCCGTTTCCATTACGTCCGCGCTCGATCCAACGACGACCGACCTGCTCGTGATACCCGTCTTCGAACAGGACGATCCGCAGAGCGTTGCGGGCCTGCCGGCTGCGCTCGTTGAGGAGTGGACGCAGGCTCTGGAACGGCGCGAGTCGAAAGGCACCGTGCTCGAGATCGTGCCTCTTGGACCCTCCGCGGGATCGCCCCGGACGCTATTGGTCGGCGCCGGGGCGCGCGATCGGTTCGGCTCCGACATCGCCCGGCGCATCGGGGGCGTGGCAGGGATGACCGCGCGTCAACGCCGTGCCCCGCGCGTGGCGCTCGTGTTGCGAGGGTCTGGCATCGACGCCGCGCCCGATCGGCATCCGCTGCGAGTGGTGCAGGCATTTGTCGAGGGCGCGCTGCTCGCCGCCGTTGAGAACGGGCTTCACAAGAGCACACCGGCGGAGACCGGAACGCTCGATGCCGTCACCGTCGTGATTCCGCAGGAGCTGGCCCCGCTCGACGAGGCCGGGCGCGCGGCCGAGCGCGGCCGCATTCTCGCGGACGCGACGAACGACGCACGGATATTGGCCAACGAACCCTCGAACATCCTGACGCCTACGGTGTTCGCGGAGCGTGTGTCCGCACGCCTCGCCGGCAGCGGCCTCACGGTGGACGTGCTCGACGAGACGCAGATCGCAGCGCTCGGCATGGGGCTGCTGCTGGGAGTCGCTCGCGGCAGCGCGGAGCCTCCGCGCCTGATCGCGGTGCGCTACGAGCCGGCCGGGGCGCCGGCGAACGTCAGGCTCGGATTGGTGGGGAAGGGCATCACGTTCGACACGGGCGGCATCTCAATCAAACCAGCCGACGGTATGGAAAAGATGAAGGTGGACATGGCGGGCGGAGCGGCCGTGGTCTCGGCCATTCACGCGCTCGCGCGCCTTCGAGCTCCCATTGCGGCGGTCGCCGTCGTGCCCTGCACGGAGAACATGCCCGGCGGGCGCGCGATCAAACCCGGAGACGTGCTCCGCGGTGCGAGCGGCAAGACCGTCGAAGTCGTCAACACCGATGCCGAGGGCCGTCTGATCCTTGGCGACGGCCTCTGGTACGCGCGGGAGCTCGGCGCCACGCATCTCGTGGACGTCGCCACGCTCACCGGAGCGTGCGTGATCGCGCTCGGCCGATCGACGACAGGATTGTTCGGGCGTCCTGACGACTGGGTGGCACGCGTGCGGGATGCCGCCGCCCTCGCAGGCGAGCGGGCGTGGCCGATGCCCGTATACGACGATTACCTCGAACAGTTGAAGAGCGACGTCGCCGACATGAGCAATACCGGCGGGCGTCCGGCCGGCGCCATCACCGCAGCCGTGTTCCTGAAGCAGTTCACGGGCGAGCTGCCGTGGGCCCACCTCGACATCGCGGGCACCGCCTGGAGCGACGAACCGAAGCCCTGGCTCGCCAAGGGTGCGACCGGCTCCGCTGTGCGCACGCTGGTTGAATTGGGACTGTCGATGGCGGCGGTCTGAGCCGACACGCGGTGGTACAATCGACGCGTGCCTGTCGTCGAGCCGATCATCGTTCGCACGGTCGCACAACCTCCGGCACGCGAGCTGGGGCTCGGCGATGTCATCCTGCAAGCGGTCGGGCTGACGGGTGGGATCCTGCTCGCGTCGCTGCTGCTCGGGTTCGCCGCCGGCTGGCTGCTGTTCCGCTATCGCCGCCGGCAGTCAAAGGATCTGTTTGCCGGAGAAGCCGGCGATCAGATTCGCCTCCGTCTCGAGCCGCCCCGCGCCTGAAGCGCTCAGAGCCGTGCTCCCACGGCCCACGCCTTACTGATTGGCAGCCGTGGAGATGGTTTTGAGCGAACGCTGGTACTGCGCGATTCCGTCGAACAACGCTTCCGCGATGTGCTGCCGATAGCCCGGCGTCTTCAGGAGCTTGCTCTCCTGCGGATTGGTCACAAACGAGATCTCCGCGAGCACGCTGGGCATGACTGCGCCGATCAGCACCACGAAGGGCGCCTGCTTCACGCCGAGGTCCCGCAGCGTGCGATTCTTCGCGCGCAGCCGATCCACCATCGACCGCTGCACCATCGTCGCGAAGTCGCGTGACTCGTCCACCTTGTCGCTGAGCGTGATCGCCTTCACGATGTCGGGCAGGTTGTGCATCGTGCGCTCGGAGGTCGCGTTTTCTCTGGCCGCCACGGCCTCGGCGTCGCGATTCGAGGCGAAGTTCAGGAAGTAGGTCTCGATGCCGCGGGCCTTGCCGCTCCGGCTGGCGTTCGCGTGGATCGACAGAAACAGATCCGCCCCTTCACGGTTCGCAATCGAGGTGCGCTCCTCGAGGGGGATGAACACGTCCGTGCGGCGCGTCATCACGACCTCGACCCCCGGCTGCGCGACGAGCAGCTGCTCCAGCCGCAGCGCGACGTCGAGCACCAGCTCCGATTCATCGAGTCCCTTCACCTGCGCGCCCGGGTCGTGGCCACCGTGGCCAGCGTCGATGACGATCCGGGAGATGCCCAGACCCAGCTGCCGCGACAGCGAGAATCGGCCCTGAAGCGTTGCCGCAGGCGGACCACTGGCCGCAGGCGTGCCGGGATCCGCTTTGGAGGCGTCCTTCGTGCGGCCCGCTGCTGCGGCAACCGGCGCAGACGACGGAGCTGGCGGCTCTGGCAGGTCCGGCGAGGTCACGTGTGCCGTGAGCGGCTGGCGGACTGGTGTCTTCGCAGCGGGCGTCGAACTTTTCCGCGACGCACGCGCGGCCGCGAGCAGACGCGCGTTTGCGACGACCGCCGGAGGTGTCGACGTCGCAGACAGCGTTCGGGCCAGCGGCGCAGCAGCCAGCGGCGGCACGGTCGTCGTTGCCGTCCCCTGGCCAGGCCGTTCGCAGTCCACGACGAGCCGGTACGGATTGTAGAGCGCGAAGACCGAGTGATTCGCCGTGCCGTCGATCTCGAGCACCACGCGGGTCACATCGCCGTTTGGTTGACCGACGCGGACTTGGCGGACCACGCCATCCTCGAACTTCATGGTGCGCTTCAATCCCTTCGCGGGCTTCGCGCCGCGGAGGTCGATGAATACGCGATCCGGATTGGCGATTCGTTCTTCGTGGTATGAGACCTCGCGGTCGAGCTCGATGATGACGCGGACGAGATCGTTCAGCGTGGTCCGCGTCACACTGACCATCGTCGCACCGCTCTCCGGCGCACCAGGCTGCGTTCCGCCTGCGGGATTGACGTCGCGCGTTTTCAGCTTCGTCGTTTCCGGTACCGGGATGATCCGCTCGTCAGCATCCTGAGCGGCAGCTGCCTGGGTGCCCGACGTGGCGGTCGGCTTCGGCGGCTTGGCGGCTGGCGGCGCGGGCGGCGGCGTCGCCGGCGTGGGCGATGAGGCCTGGGTCGGCATCGCCGGATCATCGGTCTCCAGACGCTTCAATTCCTTGCGCGCCATGGGCACGAGCGAGCTCGTCGGATAACCCGACACGAGGCGCGTGTAGAGCCGGACCGCGAGCGCGCGATCCCGATCCTCACCGGTCACTCCCCACACGTCCGCTGACAGGGCAGCCGCTTGTGCGAGGGCGTTGTCCGTATATCCGCTGCCCGGATACCGGGCAGCGAGGCGCATGTAGGCCTGCACGACGCGGCGCGCCTCGTCGATGGCGCCCTTGGCCGGCGACGTCGTATCGAGCCGTGTTCGAACCGCCTGCTCTCTGTCGCGCGCGACGTCGTAGCTGACCCGCGGCGTAGCGGCTCCGAGCGGCACGGCGGCCAGGATCAAAGCCGCCGCGGCGAGTCTCAGGGAGCGAGACATACCAGTGACCTCCAC
>JBKPMA010000720.1:0-3641 GCA_046731935.1 Acidobacteriota bacterium | reverse complement strand
GTCACCGAGGGCGGCCCCGCGAAGAGGGCCGGCGTACTCCCCGGCGACGTCATTCTCGAGGTCAACGGTAAACCGGTGTCGAGCCGCGACGAGCTCGTCCAGACCATCGTTGCCTTGAAGCCCGGCACGACGGTTCCAATCAAGGTACTGCGCGAGAAGCAGGAGAAGACGCTGAACGTCACGATCGGTGAGCTCGATCTCGAGGCGGAGGGCAACCAGCAGTCCGCGGAGCAAAGCGAGGAAGACTCAAGCGAAGGATTCGGTGTCTCTCTTGGCAACCTCACGGCCGATAGAGCCCGTCGGCTGGGCGTGCCATCCGGCACGACTGGCGCGCTCATCACCGACGTCGATCCGAATGGCAGCGCGGCGCGGTCCGGACTGCGCGCCGGCGACGTGATTCTCAAGGTCAACCGGGTCGACGTGGAATCGGCCGCTGCGGCTCAGCGCGAACTTCAGAAGGTGCGCTCCGGCGCAACGGCGTTCCTGCTGGTCTGGCGGCAGAACCAGGAAATCTTCTTCACGATCCGCAAGGAGTAGCGTCCGTCGGGCGCTCCCTGATCACCTCGGGCCCTTCCCTCAGTCCCCGAACCCTCGAGCCCTTTCCGCTTGAGGGCCCGGGGACCTGAGGGTAGAGTAGGCGCCACCATGCCGGTCTCCATCGAGCGCGAGGTCAAGCTTCGATTCGAGTCGGTGGATGCTGCGCGCGCGGCAATCCTCGCCACTGAGGCGACACCGCTGCGGTGCCGGCGTCTCCAGGAGGATTTTCTGCTCGACGACGAGCAGGAGACACTTCGGAGGCGAAGGTGCGTGCTTCGCGTGCGGATTGAATCCGGCAAGAGCCTCCTGACGTTCAAGGGTCCGGTGCAGCATTCACCGGTCAAAGCCCGCGAAGAAGTCGAGACCGTCGTCGGAGACGGCACCAGTCTGATGCGCTGCTTCGAGCAGCTTGGCTACCGCGTGTGGTTCCGGTATCAGAAGTACCGCGAGGAGTACTCGCTCGCTGACGTCGTGCTGGCAATCGACGAAACGCCGGTCGGCGTGTTCGTCGAGGTCGAGGGTGGTGAGCAGGGCATCGCGGATGTGACGCGGCTGCTGGGACTGAGCGAGCACGATTACGTGCTCGATTCCTACCGGGGGCTGTTCGTCGAGCATCGGCGCATGCGCGGACTGCCGGCCACCGACATGATCTTCGACGAGTAGTACCGCCGCCGCCTCCTCGACTGCCCTTCATGCCTCCTCTTCCGCCAGCGCTGGTCCTTGCGGCTGGCTTGGGGACCCGGCTACTGCCACTCACGTCGCTGCGCGCCAAACCCGCCTTACCGCTTGGTGGTGAGCCGCTCATCGCCCACATCCTGCGATGGCTGCGACAGGCTGGCATCACCGACGCCATCGTCAATCTGCACCACAGGCCCGAGACCGTTACTGCGGCGATCGGCGATGGACGCGCCTTCGGTCTGACGGTCCGCTACTCGTGGGAATCGCCGCTGTTGGGGTCTGGGGGCGGTCCGCGCCGGGCATTCGGGCTCGTACCCGGCGACGAACTGCTGATCGTGAATGGCGACACGCTGACCGACGTCGATCTGCCTGCGCTGGTGGCGCACCATCGTCAATCGAATGCGCTCGTGACCATGGCGCTCATCGAGAATCCCCATCCGGCACGCTATGGCGGCGTGCGGGTCGAGAACGGGTGGGTCACCGGATTCCCCGGCCGCGGCAAGGGTGGCTTGCATTTCGTCGGCGTGCAGATGGCGCGGCGCGAGGCCTTTTCCGAGGCCGTTGACGGCCAGCCCAGCGAAAGCGTGCGCGAGATCTATCCCGCGTTGATGCGCCGGCGCCCGGATGCTGTGGGTGGCTGGGCGACCAACGCATCGTTCGCTGACGTTGGTACGGCCTGGGCGTACCTCGAGACGGCGCTCGCAGTGGCAGGTTCTGCCGGCACGGGGCTGGTGAGCCCGACAGCCACCATCTCACCGACGGCGCGCGTCGAGCGGTCGGTTGTCTGGAACGATGTCACCGTTGGCGACGGCGCGGAGCTCATCGAGTGCGTCGTTGCCGATCGTGTGAGGATTGCGGCAGGAGCGCGCTATTATCGCTCCGTCATCATGGCGGGGCCCGCTACGGACGCGACAGGGCGTGGGGCCGTCGCCGTTCCAATGACGGGCACGCAGCAGGAGTTGCCGTGAGAGGCAGCGATGTGACACCGGTGGAGCAGCGTCAGCGGGACGCGCAGGATGCGCGCGAGCGTCTCGACGAGTATCTGCGCCGCAGCGGTCTGGTCTCCAATGTCGTGAGCCTGGTACCGCTGACGGGTGATGCGTCCGACCGCAAATACTTCCGTCTCGTGACGCGTGATGGCCCCTCACTCGTCCTGGCGCTCAATCCGCAACCCTTCACGTACGACTCGCTGCCATTCGTCGGCGTGGCGACGCTCCTCGCGGCCATGCCGTTGCCGGTCCCGACGATCGTCGATCACGCGGGCGATCTCGGCGTCCTGGCGCTGCAGGATCTCGGCGATGTCACGCTGCAGGCGCATCTGGGCGCGGTGCCTGCGCGCGAGCAGCTGGGGCTCTATCGCCGGGCGGTGTCGTTCATCGAGGTCATGCAGCGTCGCGGCGCCGAGCTGGCGTCGCCGTCGTATCCGCCGTATCAGATCACGTTCGACGAAGACAAGCTGCTCTGGGAGCTGGAGTTCTTCACCAAGCACTTCCTCGAGAGCTATCGCGGAGTGCAGATTTCTCCCTCCGATCGGGCTCGCCTGCGCGCCGAATGGGAATCGATTGCGCGCGAGCTGGCGGCGGAGCCGCGCGTGCTGTGCCATCGCGACTACCACAGCCGCAATCTGATGCTGTCAGCCAACGACCTGTACATCATCGATTTCCAGGATGCCCGGATGGGTCCCGACACGTACGACCTGGTCTCGCTGCTGAAGGACTCCTACGTCGATCTGGGCGACGATGTGATCGGCGAGTTGACGGAGCACTTCATCGCGCTCAAGCGCGAGGCGTCACCGGGCGTGTTCGGGCGCGCGTGGTCCGACGCCTTCCCACGCCGCTTCGACCTGATGGCGTTGCAGCGGAATCTGAAGGCGCTGGGGACGTTCGGCTACCAGACCACCACCCGCGGCAATCCGGTCTACATCCAGTACATCCCGCGGACGCTGCGGTACGCACGGCTGCATCTGGCCCATGGCGAACGGTTCGCAACCCTTCGAAGCCTGCTCGGCAGCTGGGTGGAGGAACTGAGCTAGGCCGGTTGGGGGTTGCGGGGCGGGATGAAATGAGAAACTGCGCACCGTCCCCCGAGCACATTGAGCAGTTCCTGAAATTCATCCCGACCGCTTAGACTGCCTGTGGGCGGTGACCGGTGACCAGCGCGTTGTTCGGAATCTCCACGCACCTCTATCACGACGAGCGGCTCACGCGGGACCACTTCGTGGAGATCGCCGCACACGGGTTCGAAGCCGTCGAGATCTTCGCCAACCGTCCGCATTTCGACTACGCGGATGCGGCTGCGATCCGGGAGGCCGCCGAGGCCGCACGCGACGCGAACCTCCACATCCAATCGGTGCATGCGCCGATTGCGGACGCCCTCAACGGAGGCCGCTGGGGCGCACCCTACTCGATTGCCGCAGCCGACGAGAG
>JBKPMA010000719.1:0-8004 GCA_046731935.1 Acidobacteriota bacterium | reverse complement strand
GGCCCGTGACGTCGATGGTGATCATGTCCATGCTGACCGCACCGACGATTGGTGCGCGTCGCCCGGACACGAGGACGAATCCGCGTCCTGCCAGCCGGAGATCGAGACCGTCCGCGTATCCCGCCGGCACGACCGCGATTGTCCGGGGACCATCCGCGGTGAACCGGCCGCCATAGCCGACGATCTCGCCCGCTCGAATGCCCTTGATCGACACGACGCGACTCCGCACCGACAGAGCCGGCGTCAGCGACACGCTCGACGCAAGCGGGGGCGGCACGGCGCCGTAGAGCAGGAGTCCGGGCCGGACGTAGTCGTACCAGACGCGCGCGTCGCGGAGAATCGCGGCGCTGTTCGCCGCATGCCGCGCCACGTGGGGTGCGCCGAGCTCGTCGAGCGTCGTCAACGCCTGCTCGAAACGCACGCGCTGTTCCTCCATCAACGGATGCTCCGCGTCATCGGCGGTCGCGAAGTGTGTGTAGACGGCAGCCAGCTCGAGATGCGGACTGTTCAGCAGCTCGGGCACGCTCCGTGCGAGGTTGTCCTGACGGAACCCGAGCCGGTTCATGCCCGTGTCGATCTTGAGGTGATAGCGCACGCGCCTGCGCTGCCGCGCGGCCTCGGCCTCGACGGCCCGGGCCGCCGTTGGTGTCGAGATCGTCGGCGTGAGATTGAACTCGAAGAGGCCAGAGAGATCGCTGACGCTCAGCGCACCGAAGACGAGGATCTCGGCGCTGACGCCGCCGCGGCGGAGCACCACGGCCTCCTCGATGTCGGCGCAGGCGAGCATCGACGCGCCGGCACGCTCGAGGGCACGGGCCACCGCCACGGCACCGTGTCCGTAGGCATTGGCCTTGACGACGGCGATGACGCGCGGCGTCGGCGCACCGTCGCGAGGCTGTGCGGCGAGAAAGCGGGTGATGCTGCGGTAATTGGCCTCGATGGCCGACAGGTTGACGTGGGCGAGCGTCGAGCGAACCACGGGGACGATTGTAGTTCGTAGTTCGTAGTCCGTAGTTCGTAGTTCTCACTCGCAGTTCGGAGCGCGTGCCTGCACGCCTTGCTTCGAACGGCTGTCACGGCCGCCACACTCCGAACTATGGACTATGGACTACGAACTACGAACTACGAACTATAGGATGCCCCCCGGGCCAGATCCTCGAACCGCGTGTGCTGCTTGAGGAATGCGAGCTCCACGGTGCCGGTCGGACCGTTGCGCTGTTTGGCGATGATGAGCTCCGCCTTGCCCTGGTCTTCTGGTTTCGCGTCCGGATACATGTCGGCGCGGAACAACATGAGCACGACGTCGGCATCCTGCTCGAGCGCACCGGATTCGCGCAGATCCGACAGCAGCGGCCGATGATCGGAACGGCTTTCGGGCGCACGACTGAGCTGAGAAAGGGCCACGACCGGCACGCCAAGCTCCTTGGCCAGTCCCTTCAACCCGCGTGAAATCGCCGCCAGTTCGAGCGTCCGGTTTTCGAATCGTCCGCGGCCGGTCATCAGCTGCAGGTAGTCGATGACGAGCAGGTTGAGGCCGTGCTCCGCCGCGAGGCGCCGCGCCTTGGCGCGCATCTCGAGGACCGTCACGCCGGGCGTGTCGTCGATGAACAGCTTCGCATCACTCAACACGCCAATCGCCTGCGACAACGACTGGTAGTCGCGCTGTCCGACCGATCCGGTCATCAGACGCTGTGCGTCGATCCGGGCGACGGAGGTCAGGAGGCGGATGAACAGCTGCTCGCGGGACATTTCGAGGCTGAAGAATCCGACCGTCGCCCCGTGCTTGATGGAGGCGTGCTCGGCGATGTTCATCACCAGGCTCGTCTTGCCCATCGACGGGCGGGCCGCGACGATGACCAGGTCGCCCGCCTGCAGCCCGCGCGTCATCGTATCCAGATCGGTGAATCCCGTCGCGACTCCGGTGATCAGCTTCTTCTGCTCGAAGAGCTGTTCGATCTTGGGCAGCGATTCGCTGACGATGTCCCGCATCGACAGGAAGCCGACGCGCGCGCGATCCTCGGCGATCGCGAAGATGGCCTGCTCGGCTTCGTCGAGGATGACGTTCGGATCGTCTTCGGCTTCGTACGCGCGCGAGCTGATTTGCTGCGAGGCGAGGATCAACGACCGGAGAGCGGACTTCTCCTTGACGATGCGGGCGTAGTGCTCGACGTTGGTCGATCGCGGCACGCCGTCCACGAGCGACGCGAGATACGCCGGGCCTCCGGCGTCCTCGAGGTCGCCCGAGCGGATCAACTCTTCCTTCAGCGTCACCAGGTCGATCGCGTCGCCGCGCTCGGCCAGCTGCTCCATCTTCTCGAAGATGCGCCGGTGCGCATCGCGGAAGAAGTCGCGCGCCGTGATCAGTTCCGCGGCGTAGTTGAACGCTTCGTTGTGAATGAGCACGGCACCGAGAACCGACTTCTCGGCATCGAGATTGTGCGGCAGCGTGCGTTCGGAGGTGGCGACTTCAGGCACGGGAAGACGAGGACTCAAGGCTCACGGCGTCGGGCTCACGGCTGGACACGCGATCGTCGTACTGTGGATGGGAAGGCGAGAGCATACACCCCCACTCGACAAGAAAAAAGCGGATCGATCGAAGGGCATTCGACCAATCCGCTGTCGGTTGTGACGCACGCTAGCCCTTGAGCCTCGTGTGCCCTGGGCCGCGTGCGGCGAGGGGTTACGCTTCCTTGACGACGACGACCTTCGCCTGCGCCACGACGTCGCGGTGCAGTCTGATCGGCACGGTGAATTCACCCAGCTGCTTGATCGGTTCAGCGAGCTGGATCTTCCGGCGCTCGATCTCGAGGCCCTTCGACGCAAGACCTTCGGCGATGTCGGCCGACGTGACCGATCCGTACAACGCGTCGGTCTCGCCCACGCGCCGCGCGATGACGACTTCGACTTGTCCGATGCGCGTCGCGACGGCTTCGGCCGTCTGACGCTCCTCGGTCTCGACCGCCTCCGCCACCTTCTTCTCGCGTTCGATCTGCTTGCGATTACCTTCGGTGACCGTCAGCGCCAGCTTGCGTGGCAGCAGATAGTTGCGCGCGTACCCATCGGCGACCTTGACGACGTCGCCGCGGCGCCCGAGATTCTCGACATGTTCCCGCAGGATGATTTCCATGAGCGTGTCTCTCCTGCGCTACTCGGCCGTGTACGGCAACAGCGCGAGCACGCGGGCTCGCATGATCGCGGTCCGGAGCTTGCGCTGGTGCATCGCGCACGTCCCCGAGATGCGGCGCGGCAATACTTTCGCGCGCTCCGGGACGAACGGCTGCAGCAGCTTCACGTCCTTGTAGTTGATATCGTCGATCTTGTCCGCGCAGAACTTGCAGACCTTGCGTCGGCGGAACAGCCCGCGCCGCTGGCCCTGGGCCTTGTCCGCGCCGCGTGCTGCGCCCTTGCCGCGGCCGCCCCCTCCGGATTTCTTCTGCATGGTCCCTATACCCCCCCCATCTCGCCGAATCGATCGTCGTCGCGATCGTCGGTGGACGAGCGCGGCGTCTCGCCTTCCTGAATATCAGGCGGCAGACCGCGCGCGACCCGACGGCGCCGCATCGTCGCCTGCCGCTCGTTGCGGTGGCGCTCGACGACGCGCTGTTCCTCGTCGACTCGAACGACGAGATGGCGGATGACCTCGTCGAGAACCTTGAGGCGGCGGTCAAGCTCTTTCATGAGCTCGCCCGTGCCGAGGATCACTTCGAGGACGTAGGTGCCTTCCTTGTGGTGACCGATTTCGTAGGCCAGCTTGCGCCGTCCCCAGTTCTCGGTCTTCTCGATGGTGCCGTTGTACCGGCCGACAATGCTCTGCACCTGATCGTGCAGCGCGGTGACCTGCTCGTCACTCGTCTCTGGCGAGACGACGTACACGAGCTCATACGTGCGCGTACTCATGTCACTCCTTCTGGACGTTGAAACGGTGGACACTGGGTCCACCTGACGGCCCCTCCGCCGCTCGGAACCGGCGTATTTGGCGGGGCAAGGAGTCAAATTGGCCGCGGGCTCCACGCCCGTGGCGTCAGTCTTGACTATCCGTCGTGCTGTCGTTCGTCTCCGAGGGCTCCTCCGCCTGGCCGGCATTGAAGCGGTTCATCACCGCCGCGATTCCGTCCCCGGCGAACACCCGGACGGCATCAGCCGCCCGATCAATCATCTCCGCCACCACATCCCGCTCGTCCGCGTCGAACTTCGCGAGCACATGATCGGCGAGATAACGCCGATTGTCCCCGCGTCCAACGCCGATCCGCAGCCGCGCCCATTCGTCGGTTCCCAGGTGCTGCGTGATCGACTTGAAGCCGTTGTGCCCGCCCGACGATCCTCTGGCCCTCGCCCGCAGCCGTCCAAGCGGCAGCGCCACGTCGTCGGCCACGATGAGGATGTCCGCCGTCTCGATCCGGTAATACCGGGCGAGTGCGCCGACCGCCTCGCCGCTCAGATTCATCATCGTGAGCGGCTTCACCAGCAGCACCGGACCCGATGGCCACCTGACACGCGCCACGAGTGCGCTGGCCGGCGCTGTGTCGAACTGCTCGCCGTCGGCCGCCGCCAGGGCGTCTATCACCCGGAACCCAACATTGTGTCGCGTCTCGGCATACCGCGGACCCGGGTTGCCGAGACCGGCAACGAGCTTCAGGCCTTCTCCTCGTCCTTGTCCGTCTTGCCCTTCTTGATGACTTCGGGCTCCGCTGGTGTTCCAGGCGCCGCAGCTTCCGCCGCTGCATCAGCAGCAGGCGCTTCCTCGGCGCGCGGTGCGACGAGGTGCACGATCAGCGTCTCGGGTTCAGTGAGGGACGTCCACTTGCCGCCGGTCGCGAGATCGCGGACGCGCACGCCGTCGTTCATCATCAGCTCGGTGATGTCGACGTCGATTTGATCCGGAATGTCGCCAGGCAGACACTCGACCTCGATCTGGCGCGTCACGAAGTCCACGATGCCGCCCTGCAGCTTGACGCCCTTCGCCTCGCCGTTGAGCGTGATCGGGACGGTGACCTGGATCACCTTGTCCATCGCCACGCGGTAGAAATCCGCGTGGAGCAGATCGTGGGTGATCGGATCGAGCTGGTATTCCTTGACGAGGACGCGGGCCTCACTTTCGCCTTCGACACGCAGCGTGATCAGCGTGTTGGCGCCCGAGTCGCTGTGCAGGATGCGCGACAACGCCTTCGGCTCTACCGTCACCGAAATCGACTGACTGCCCGTTCCGTAGACGATGGCCGGCAGACGCCCGGCCGCGCGATGCCGCCGCGCCTCGTTCTTGCCCTTGTCGCCCCGTTTGACCGCTTGCAGTGTGACTTCCATGTTCAACTCTACTCAGATATTAGAGACTGGAGACTAGAGATTAGAAACTCTTCACGCGGCGCGTCCGTGGGCCGCAACGAATCTCTACTGTCTCATCTCCAACCTCTTTAGACGAACAACGACGAAACCGACGTTTCCTCGTGGATGCTGCGGATGGCCTGACCCAGCAGCCGCGCCACCGACAGTACCTTGATCTTCCCGCACTTCTCGCCCGTCGCACTGAGCGGAATCGTGTTGGTCACGAGCAGCTCGTCGAGCGGGGCTTCTTCGATGCGCGAGATGGCCGGTCCCGACAGCACGCCATGCACCGCACACGCGATCACGCGGGCGGCGCCGTTGGCCTTCAGCGCATCCGCGGCCTTCTTGATCGTGCCCGCCGTGTCGATGATGTCGTCCTGGATGATGCAGGTGCGTCCCTGCACATCGCCGATGACATTCATCACTTCGGCCGCGCCGTCTTCCGAACGGCGCTTGTCGATCACGGCGAGCTCGGCACCGAGGCGCTTCGCATACGCGCGCGCCCGTTCGGCGCCGCCAGCGTCGGGCGCGACGATCGTCAGCTCGGCGTAGGTCCTGCGCGCGAGGGCCTCGATGATCACGGGCGCGGCGAACAGGTGATCGACCGGAATGTCGAAGAACCCCTGGATCTGCGCCTTGTGCAGATCCATCGTCAACACCCGGTTGATGCCTGCCGCGCCGAGCAGATTCGCGACCAGCTTCGCCGAGATCGGTACCCGCGGCTTGTCCTTGCGATCCTGCCGCGCGTAGCCGTAATACGGGATGACCGCCGTGATGCGCGCCGCCGACGAGCGGCGGAACGCATCCGTCATGATCATCAGTTCCATCAGGTGCTCGTCGACCGGCGCACAGGTCGGCTGCACCACGAACACGTCAGTCCCGCGGATGTTCTCGTCGATTTGGAACGCGACCTCGGTGTCGGGGAACCGGCGAAGCCGCGCCTGCCCGAGCGTCAGCCCGAGGAAATCGCCAATCTCGCGCGCGAGCTGCGGATGCGCGCTGCCCGAGAACACCTTCAATTCGCCAAAGCCTGTCGGCATGCAGCTCCCCGCAGCGACCCGCGGACCCTTTCTCCCGCCGATCGCTCCGCTCGTCCCGGCAGAGACAGGATCCGCCAGAGGCTCGTGCTCCGGCGCGCCACTGGACACCCTGAGATCCCTCGCGGTCAGACTTGGCTGGGGCGGAAGGATTCGAACCTTCGAATACGGGATTCAAAGTCCCGCGCCTTACCGCTTGGCCACGCCCCAAGAGACTCGTCGACGACTCCGTCCGCTGGAGCTGGCACAGGCAGAAATCCTGCGCCCTGCCGGCCGATGACCCCGGCGCCCGTGACGCGACACGACGTTACCTGGGGAAGCCAACCGGCAGGACAGCCCACTCACGGTCGTGCGAACACTTGAGTGTATACGATTGCCACTTTTTGCGGCAAGTCGAGCTCTCTCCAGGCGTTCAGCACAGATCGGACTCCTCGCGGGGCCCTCCTGGAGCGGCTCAGCGGCCCTTCGGTTCGGTACGGACCGACAGCGTCGGGGCCGCCGCCGACCGGCGCACGGTTCGGGTCAGCACGGTCCGCCAGCCAGGCCGATCGAATCGCGCAGCCGCCGCGCGCGCGGCGTCCCGGTCCCGAAACAGCCCGAACACAGCCGACCCGCTGCCCGACATCAACGCGAGGAACGCCCCGTCGGCGCCGAGCTGCCGGCTGATCCGGCGGATCTCGGGATGTCGTGCGACGACAGCAGGCTCGAGATCGTTCACGACCGCATGAGCAGACCTGTTGCCTGTGAGTGTCGCGTGCTGCGTTCGCGCGCGCGATCTCAGCCCTGGGGCGCCTGCACGATACCATCGGTACGCGTCGACGGTCGCTACGCCGAACGGCGGCTGGACCAGGACGATCGATGACGGCGTGACGTCGGGCAGCGCATACAGCTGTTCCCCGCGCCCGAGTCCGAGCGCCGTGCCGCCGAGGAGAAAGAACGGCACGTCCGAACCCAACGTCGCTGCCACGGCGTGCAGATCGTCATGTGACAGCTGCAGGCGCCAGAGTGCGTTCAGCGCCACGAGGGTTGCGGCCGCGTCGCTGCTCCCGCCACCGAGGCCTGCCTGTGGCGGTACTCGCTTCTTCAATTCAATCGACACACCACGAACCCGTCCACGCCGGCCCGCGGCCTTCCAGAGCGCATCCGCCGCACGCCACACGAGGTTCGTCCGATCTAGCGGTATTCCCGGCATGTCACACGTCATGCCGAACACGCCGCGCAACGCTCGCACCATGAGGGTGTCGTGCAGCGCGATCGATTGGAAGATCGTCCGCAGCTCGTGGAAGCCATCCGGCCGTCGTCCGACAATGCGAAGGTCGAGATTGATTTTTGCGTGGGCGCGGACTTCGACAACCCTCACTGTGTGGCCCCGCGGGCCGGCTGATCGCGCATCGGTCCTGACTGTCGGAGCTCCTCGAGCGAGATCGGAGAGGCGTCGGCCGGCACGGACACCTCGAAGGCCGCCGGCGGCACAGGCACGTTCAGTTCCACCTGCGACAGCGCGAGCGAGAGGTCCACCTGCGCCTTCCCCGCGCTGCTCGTGGACTCGTGCAAGCGCAGCACGCTGGCGCGATTACCCGTGAACGCCGAATATTCGGCGACGACCTTGGGCCCGGTGATCGAGACGAGCTGCCAGCCAGCTCCACGC
>JBKPMA010000718.1:0-9441 GCA_046731935.1 Acidobacteriota bacterium | reverse complement strand
TGGCTCGAATGACGCCGTCCAGCTGCCAGGGAGTGGTGGAACTGCCGGGAAAGAAGAAGTGCCAGGAGATATTGACCTTGAGGGCCGTGTCCGCGTCTTTCGCAATCACGTCCTGGTATCCCGCCAGGTTCATCAGGCTGTGGTAGTCGCGGAAAACTGTCCCCGGAGTGGTCTTGAGAATCGCAACTTTCGACTTTGGCATCGCTTTGTCATGGTACCACGAGGTATGGGTCTTCGAGGCACCAACTCAGGCGCGCCCACCTGAGGTTGACGTCCGTAAACGAATGATTCCAGAGTTGTTGTGAGACCTCTATTCTCCGCTCCCATCGTCAGGCCGCTCGCCCTCGGGGGTCCGGGTCCGTGCGGTCGCTCGCCACGCCCACCCGGCAAGCCCGAGTGCGGCCAGGCCGATAGCTCCTTTGGCCACGAGCCCGGTTTTGGATCGCGGCGGTGCGTCGCTCAGCAGCTGGCGGTACGCCTCGAGCTGCTCCCTCGTGCGCGGCTCATGGCGGGCCGGCGCCGGCTCAGGACGGCGCTCCTTCAGACGTTCGGCGGAGGGCTGCACCCATCGCGTGAGGTACGCGAACACTTCCGAACTGCAGATCGGACACACCTGGTCCTCGTGAACTTCTTCACAGTCCAGGCACAAACGCGCTTCGTCTAACTTCATGATGACAGTGCCCCGTGTACTCGTCACGACCACTATATCGCTCCATGTTCCGCTTTCGGCAGCCGAGTCGTATTGTTCAGGCCATCGTCCTTGCCCTCGTGTCGTGCGGCGAGCTGCTGTCGGCGGCGCAGCTCCAGCACACGTTCACGCCGCTGCCGGATCCGAAGGCTTTCGTCGCCGAGGTTCGCAAGCGGCTGCTGAGCGATCGTACGCTGCAAAGCCAGTACACCTACCTCGAACACCGCGCAGAGGTCAGCGTCTCGAAGCTCGGAAAGGTCAGCAACGGGCCGCTGAAGGTGTACGAGGTCTATCCCTCAGTCGAGCTCGGGAACAACTACAAGCGATTGATCTCGGTGGATGGTGTGCCCCTCACGGCCGCCGAGCTCGAGAAGCAGGACCGCATCCATCGTGACGACGTCCTGCGCGAAGTGGCGAAGCGCCAGCGCGAGTCTGAAGCGCAGCGTCAGGAGCGCCTCGCGCGCGAAGCAGACGATCGCCGGAAGGAACAGGCGATGATCGACGAAGCCTTCGCGCTCTACACGATCACGATGACCGGCCGCGAAACCCTGCAGGGACACGAGACAGTCGTAGCGACGCTGGTTCCCAAGCCCAATTTCAACGCGCGAACCGACGCCGGCCAATTCCTGAAGAAATTCAAGGCGACGGCCTGGGTGAGCGAGTCCGAATATCAGCTGGTACGGCTCGACGCGGAGGCGATCGACGACGTGACGTTCGGGTGGGGAATCGTCGGCCGCATTCACGAAGGGGCGCGAGCCGTCTTCGAGCGCACGAAAGTGAACGGTGAAGTGTGGCTGCCGGCGCGCACCACGTTCACTGGCAGCGGCCGTGCGCTGCTGTTCCGCACGTTCGACGTGAATTCAGTGACGACGTACTCCGACTACAAGAAGTTCTCGGTCAATACCGGCGAGACGTTCGAGGATCGGCAGACGCCGTAGATCCGCGCAGGATCGCGTCGGCAATGGCGTCCACGTCATAGACACAACCGCCCCAGGTCCCGCCGCTCGCCTGCTGCAAGGCGGCCCAAAGCCTGGTCGCGTCGGGCAGCAACGGATCCGGTGCGAGGTCGGGTCGCTGCGTCCGCTGCGCCAATTCCGCGTCATCCGGTTCATCGGATCCATCCGCCGCACGCCGCACGAGATCGATCGTGCCGTGAAGCGCGTGTCGATCGATTTCTATCCGGATGCGATCGCCGTCCCGGACGCGGCCGATGGGTCCGCCGGCCAGCGCTTCGGGGCCGACGTGACCGATGCACGGACCCGTCGAGACGCCGGAGAAGCGTGCGTCGGTTGCGAGGGCCACGGTCTTGCCGACGTCGAGATGCTTGAGCGCCGATGTGACCTGGTAGGTCTCCTCCATGCCGGCGCCCATCGGACCACGCCCCGCGAGTACGATGACAGTTCCTGCCGCGATCCGATCCGGCCCCACACTCTTGATGGCGGCGATCGCCGCACGCTCGCTCGTGAAGACCCGCGCCGCGCCGGTCAGGCGGTACACGCCGTCGGGTCCGACCACCGACGGATCGATCGCCGTGCTCTTCACGATGGCGCCGTCCGGAGCCAGATTGCCGCGAACGAATGCCACCGTACTGGTGAGCCCACGGCGAGACGCCTGATCCGGGCTCATGATGACCTCGTCAGGGTCCACGCCGAGTGTGCGAAGTCGATCGCGCACCGCGCGGCGGCGGTCGGATGCCGCCCACCAGTCGAGCACGTCGCCGAGAAGCGCGCCGCCGGCGGTCCTTGCATTCAGATCGAGGAGCTGAAGCGCGCGCAGGTGCAGCATCACTTCCGGCACTCCGCCGGCGAGATAGACGCGCACGGTCGGATGCGGTCCGTTGGGAAGCGCGTCCACGAGCCGTGGGACACGGCGGTTCACATCCAGCCAGTCGTCGATCGTCGGGCGGCGCCTTCCGGCGGCGTGAGCAATTGCGGGCACGTGCAGCAGCAGATTCGTCGAGCCGCCGAACGCCGCGTGCACGACCATCGCGTTGCGGATGGCAGCGTCCGTGACGAGGTCCTTCGCGGCGAGTCCGACAGAGGCCTGGCGCAACGCCGCGCGTGCCGAGCGCCGCGCGACGTCGAGCCAGATCGGCTGACCCGAGGGCGCGAGCGCCGCATGGGGGACGGTGAGGCCGAGTGCTTCGGCCACGACCTGTGAGGTCGCGGCGGTCCCCAGGAACTGACATCCGCCGCCAGGCGAGGCGCAGGCACGGCAGCCCAACTCCGCAGCCTCTTCCAGCGTCAGCTGGCCATGCGCGAAGCGGGCGCCGATCGCCTGTACGGCACCGGCGTCGACACCGTCGGTCGCAGGCAGTGTCACGCCGCCCGGCACCGCGACGACCGGCAGATCGCGGCTCCCGGCGAGTGCCATCAGCATCGCCGGAAGACCCTTGTCGCATGTCGCGACTCCGATCACCGCGCGTCGGGTGGGCAGCGAGCGAATCAGGCGCCCCAGGACGAGCGCGGCATCATTGCGGTAGGGAAGGCTGTCCATCATGCCCGTCGTGCCTTGCGTCCGTCCGTCACACGGGTCGGTGCAGTAGCCGGCAAACGGGATGGCGCGGTCGTCACGCAGTTGATCGGCCGCCGCGCTCACGAGCAGTCCGACTTCCCAGTGACCCGTGTGATACCCCAGAGCGAGCGGGGATCCGTCGCTGGCGCGCAGTCCGCCGAGCGTGCTGAGGATCAGCACTTCAGGGCGCTGCAGCTCCGCCGGCTTCCAGCCCATGCCGACGTCCTGCGTCCATCCGAAGATGTCGCCGCTCGGTCGATGCAGGAGGTCCGCTGGTGAGAGCGGAAGCGAGCCGGGAGGTCCGGGCGCCGCCATCGTCACGTCGAACAGCGTGCTGTCACCGGAATCGAAGATGCGGTTCTGGTCGTCCATGGGCTGCAGTCACGCCCGTTATATCGCACTTGCACGCGGGACGGCGCCGCACGTCCGGCGACCGTAACGAATCCGTCAGTCCGATCACCAGTTCGTAAGACAGCTGGTCGGCGACAGACGTCTGGCGGGTTCGGGCAGATGTCACGGCCTCGACAGACTGCCGCCGGCTGTCGGCTCCCAAGACAGACCCGCGCGGCACTGCGCACGGATGCATCACCAGCGCAGCCAGGCACCTGAATTGCTGTTGAGCTCTGAACATTGTCAGTCGTGGCGGCCCTTCGCCGCGGCCGTGCCCGGACGTGCCGGGTTCGTTCGGAGGCTCCGTCGTGAGGACCGCTTCGTCGTCGTCCGCCGTGGAATCACAATCGCGTCAGCCCCTCATCATCAGCGCCAGTCCCCAGATGGCGGAGATCCTCGCGCTCGTCGGGCGCGTGGCGGCGGGCGACGCGAAGGTACTCATCACCGGAGAGAGCGGCGTCGGGAAGGATCTCGTCGCACGCGAGATCCACGCGCGGTCTGTCCGCGCCTCGCGCGCCTGCATCGCGGTGAACTGCGCCGGTCTCACGGAGACGCTGCTCGAGTCCGAGCTGTTCGGTCACGTGAAGGGCAGCTTCACCGGCGCGTATCGCGACAAGCCCGGAAAGCTTCAGCTCGCCAATCGCGGCACGCTGTTCCTGGATGAAGTGGGGGAGATGAGCCTGCGGATGCAGGCCCTGCTCCTGCGCTTTCTGGAGAACGGAGAGATCCAGGCGGTCGGTGCGGATCACGCGCTGACGACCGTGGACGTCCGCGTCATTGCCGCGACGAATCGCAACCTGCCGGAAATGGTCGCGAGCGGACAGTTCCGCGAAGATCTGCTGTATCGGCTGCGCGTGATCCACATCCACGTGCCGCCATTACGCGAACGCAAGGAAGACGTGGCGGTGCTCGTGCAGCACATGGTCGCGAAGGCCAACCGCAGCGCCACGTTCTCGGCCGAGGCGGTGCGGATGCTCGAGCGGTACCGCTGGCCCGGGAACGTGCGTGAGCTGTACAACGTCGTCGAGCAGTCGCTGTGGATGTCGAACGGCGAAGACGTGCTTCCGGAGCACCTGCCGCCATCGATTCAGGTGTCCGCCGACGCCGCGCTCCCAAGCCGCGATCGACGGCGTCAGGTAGCCGACGATCTGTATCAGGCGCTCGTGTCGGGGGGATACTCGTTCTGGGAGCACGTGCATCCGCTCTTCCTGGCGCGCGACATCACGCGCCACGACATGCGGGAGCTGGTGCGGCGCGGGCTCACGACCACGCGGGGGAACTATCGCGCGCTGCTGCGCTTGTTCCGAATAGGGTCGCAGGACTATAAACGGTTCCTCAACTTCCTGGCCGCGCACGAATGCAACGTGGACTTCCGCGAATTCCGGCACGGCACGCCCGTGCCTCAGCGTGCGCCGCGTCTGCTGCCACCGCTGGCGGACGGGTCGCTAGCGCCGATCGATCCAGCCACGGATCCCGACCGCCGGCCTTTCTGATTCGCGTCGCCGGCCGGGAAACCGCGGCCGGGTCGCGCAGGTCCGGCCGCTCGTGACCGACAGCGGTTCGCCTCCGCTCGCAGCATCGTTGCAGGCCACCTTGCTTCGCACGCGAAATGCCGACGGCGGGTGGCCGTACCTTGCCCGGCGCCAGTCACGGCTCGAGCCCACCGTATTCGCGCTGCTGGCCCTCCATACCGCGAAATATCCCATCGATATCAGCCCGATCGCGACCTGGCCTCGCCGGGAGGGGCTGCTGCTCGACACGCCTGCGGGCGAGGTGAACCTTGCGTGGCACGCGCAAGCTGCGCTCGTTACCCAGTCCATCAGTGATGACCGCTCCCTTCCCGCAGCCCTCGTGGAGGCACTGCTCGCGGTGAAAGGAGCCGCGCTGCCGCAATCGCCGGCACTGCGTCAGGACGATCGGCTGCAGGGCTGGCCCTGGACCCGGGGCACCTTCAGTTGGGTCGAACCTACAGCCTGGGCAACCGTCGCCGTGCGCCGATGGCATCGCGCACGGCCCACACTCGATGCCGCCTCGCGGGTGGTGGAAGCCGAACGGCTACTGCTGGATCGCGCGTGCGCGGCCGGAGGCTGGAACTACGGCAATCCTGCCGCCTTCGGACACGAGCTTCGCGCCCAGGTGCCGACCACTGCGATTGCGCTCCTGGCACTCGAGCCGCTTCGGGATCATCCCGTCGTGATGCGCGGTCGCACGCATCTGGCCACTCGCCGCTCTGACGAGCGATCCGGACTGCCGCTCTCGTTGGCGCAGATCGCGCTCGGCCGGTTCGGCGAACGCCACCTCGATCTGCAAGCCACTCTCGAAGACGTGTGGGCCCGATCCGAATTTCTTGGCAACGTCGCGACGATGGCTCTGGCTCTTTATGCCTGTCACGGACAGGCGGATTCGTACGATGCGTTTGCGAGCTGAACTCTCGCGGCGCGCGTTTCTCGGTGGCGCAGCCGCCAGTCTGCTGGGCGCGACCGCCTGTCAACGCACCAACGACACGTCGGGGCTTCCGCCGCCTCCGCCGTCGTCGGATGTGCTGATCCTGGCGTCGGCCAACTACGACCGTCTCACCGACATCGTGTCGCGTGGACTCCGGGAGCTGCGGATCGATGTCACGGGCCGTCGTGTGCTCCTGAAGCCGAACCTCGTCGAATTCGAGCCTGCCAGTGCCATCAACACGCACCCGCTTCTGATCGGCGCCGTTGCCGACGCGGTCCGCCGCGCAGGCGCGGCAGATGTGTTCGTGGCGGAAGGTCCCGGTCATCGCCGCGATCTGGAGTATCTCGTCACCGCGACTGGTCTTGCGGACGTGCTTCGCGACCTTCAAGTGCGGGTGCTGGATTTGAATCTGGACGACGTGCGGCGTGTCCCGCTGCGGACGCACTTCATGGGGCTGGACACTCTCTTACTGCCGGTCTCGGTGCTCGAGGCCGATATCGTCATCTCTTTGCCCAAGCTGAAGACGCATCATTGGGCCGGGATGACGTGCGCGATGAAGAACCTGTTCGGTATGGTGCCGGGAGCCGTGTATGGATGGCCGAAGAACGTGCTTCACTTTCACGGCATCGACAACGCCATCCTCGATCTGACGGCGACGCTCCGCCCTCACGTGACCATCGTCGATGCCATCATTGCGATGGAGGGTGACGGGCCGATCATGGGAGTACCACGTGCCGCCGGCTTTCTCGTGATGGGACGCGATCCGGTTGCGGTTGACGCCACCTGCGCACGGGCGATCGGGATCGAGCCGGAGCGACTGCGGTATCTGTCCCGGGCGGCCGGTCTGCTCGGCAACGCGGGCGAGGATCGCATCCGGCAGATCGGCGAGCGATCGTCACGGTTCCGCTATGCGTTTGCGATGAGCCCGTCGATGGAAGGACTGCGGTCGAGTGGTGGGTGAACTGCCGCACGCCGCCATCCGGCGAGCACTCGCGCTGCTTCCGGTCGTACTCACCGGGGCGATGCTCCTTGCGCAGAGCATTGCGCTCCTGGCCCCGGCGGGTCCGCGCGACGCGAACGGTATCGTCAAGGGCCACGACTTCGCGCACTTCTACACGCTTGGCGTGATCGCGCGCAGCGGCGAGCTCGCGCACCTGTACGACAGCCGAGCACTCAACGACACGATGTGGCGGGCCGTACCCGAGACGCGGTACGGCATCTTTCTGCCGCTCTACGGTCCACACGTCGCTGTTGCGTTTGCACCGCTGGCTGCGCTGCCGTACGAACGGGCGGTGCAGGTTTGGCTTCTGTCAAGTCTGGTGTTGTACGCAGCCGCAGCGGCGGGGATCGTGTGGCTCCTTCTCCCATCGCCGGTGCCTCGCGTCGTCGTCGCCTTGACGCTGGCCCTCAATCCGGCGCTTGGCCCGCTCGTGACGTCGGGACAAACGAGCGCCGTTGCGCTCGCCGCGTTCGTGATTGGGTGGTTCGCGCTCACCAGGCGTCAGCCTTGGGCCGCAGGACTGGCTCTTGGCCTTCTTTGGTACAAGCCGACACTCGTGATCGGCGTTGCCGCACTACTCCTCGCGGCTGGCGAGTGGCGGATGCTTGCTGGCTTCGGCGCCGCCGCACTGCTGCAGATCGCGCTTGGCTGGATGTGGGCGGGGACGGCGGTCACCGCTGCGTACCTGCGGACGATGACCGGCATCGTGGCAGCCGGCGGGATTCCGGCGTCGCAGCCGGAGCATCTGCACTCATTGCTCGGCTTCTGGCGTCTGCTGCTCGGGCCAGGTCCTCCGTCGCTGGTCCTTTGGATAGCCAGCTCGCTCGTCGTGCTCGCATACGCCCGGCGGGTGTGGCGTCTTGCCGGATCTGATTGCTCCCTGCAGATCGCCGCGCTCTGTCTCGCCGCGGTGCTTCTCGCGCCCCATCTGTACGTCTATGACCTGCTCCTCCTCAGTCCGGCACTGGCGGCGCTTTGGACGTGGAGCGAGCGGGGATCCCGCCTTTCCGGCGAGCGCATGCTTCAGTGGCTCGTGGGGCTCGCAGCCGTCGCGCCGCTCAGCGATGCGATCGCAGCGGTGTCGGGGATTCAGCTCTCCACGTGTGTCGTGACCGCTCTGTCCGTGCAGTGCGCGCGAGTCCTCGCGAGATCACACTGCGACAGCCCATCCGGTTAGTCACGGGCTTTTGTCTGCCTCCAGCCAGAAATCATCCTCCGGCGGCAGAACAACCGGGCGGCGATTCAGGACCGAGTTGCTCTGAAACAGGCCAGTTTCAAGCAAAAATGCAATCCGGTTGCTGCAGCGCCCACGCACGGCACCTCCGTTGCGTTGCAGAAGGCGTGAGCGTACCGCGCAAGCCGGCCCGACGACGGCACACCCGCTTCGACGTCGTGAAACCTTGGGAGGGCTCGATCCGCGTCCTCCGCGATGTCACCGTCCAGCAAACGCCCCGTCCCGGGGCTCTGACCGTTGTCAGTGAAGCACCCGGGGTCGTGGGCGACTGGCTGACGTTGGACCTGGCGGCAGGATCGAGGACCGCAACCCTCCCGGTCCGCTTGATCGACTGCCGTCCGTCGGTGGCTGATGGCACCCTCCAGTACTCTCTTTCGCTCCTCCCACTCGCTCCCGTGCACGGAAATTGGTCATTAGACCCCACCGACACGTCGCTCGACGACAGTGTTGAGTTGACGCGCAGCTCGAGGACAGCTACTTTCGACACGAACGCGGCTCGTCGAGCTTTGGAGGTGCTCGGGACATCTCATGTGTTTGGAGTGCTTTCGCGCGAATCGTCCGTTCGAGCATGCAACCTCAGCCATTCAGGCTGTCTCCTCGAGATGGATCGCAGGCTCGAACACGGAACCAGTGCGGCCCTACGGCTCGACGTCGACGGGGAAGCGTTCGACGACCCCGTCCGCGTGATATGGTGTCATCGAGTCGAAGGCGCCGGCGAAAGATGGCGAATTGGCGCCGAGTTCCTCTGGACTGACGTACCGCATCGTCGATCGCTGCGGCTTGCCGTCGGTCGCCTGCAACAGCAGGTGGTCGAACGCGGCCGGCTGGAAGTCGCTCAGCCGATGCGGATCATGTAACGCCCGGGAGGCACTTCTCAGTTCCGCGGACCGGAGACACGCCGGCCCCTCGGCGCTCCCCCCGAGCGGGGTCCGGAACGACTCAGTGCGGTGGATGACGGGTGTCCGGAACGTCGACGTGGCCATCGAATTCAGGGAGACCGACCAAATGAAGAACCTCCTCCTGCGCTTGGTGCGAGAAGAGGACGGGCAGGATCTCATCGAGTACGCGCTGCTCGCCGCTTTTATTTCGCTGGCAGCTGTCGCGGCGATCACCCAGCTCGGCACCGCCATCAACAACATCTACACCAAGATCTCCAGCACGCTCGAAGGC
>JBKPMA010000717.1:0-2940 GCA_046731935.1 Acidobacteriota bacterium | reverse complement strand
CGCTCGATGCCGTCAATCACTGGGTCATCCAGCTTGGCGGCTCGGGCCTCTTCATCATCGCCCTGCTCGATTCGTCGTTCCTCTCGTTCCCCCAGGCCGTTGACGTTTTGATCGTCGTTCTCAGCACGCGGCATCCGCAGTGGATGCCGCTGTACGTCGCGCTGAGCACCCTTGGATCGGTCGGCGGCTGCCTGGCGCTGTTCACGGTCGGACGCAAAGGCGGAGAACTGTTTCTGCGCCGCCGGTTCAAGCCGGCCACGGTGGATCGCGCGCTCGTCTTTTACCGCCGATGGGGTTCGGGCGCCATCGCCGTGCCGGCAATGCTGCCGCCGCCGACGCCGTTCAAGCTGCTGACGCTGCTGGCGGGAGCCGCGGGTATGCATCCGCTGACATTCGCGCTCTCGGTGACGGTGGGTCGCATGCTCCGGTACCTGGCCGAGGGCGTGCTCGCCGTCGAGTATGGCGATCGTGCGTGGACGCTCCTGGCAGAACATCGCATCGCGTTCGCGCTGGTGCTGGCAGCACTGGGCGTATTGGCGTACCTTGCCTGGAGGAGAGGCGCCATTGCAGAGATGACCAATGACGATTAACGATTAACGATTGACGATCGTCATTCGTCAATTCCTCGGGGTTCCCGTGACCTCTTCGAAGAACGCTTTCGTGTCGACCGGTCGCCCCAGGAAGCGTTCCACCAGCACACGGGCCGTTTCCTCGCCGCCGCGGGCGAGAATTTCTGAACGGAAGCGGCGTCCCACCTCCGGATCCATCAGTTTCGCGCCGAACGCCGACAGCATGTCGAGGGCGATCACTTCGGCCCACATATAGCCGTAGTAGCCGGCGGCGTAGCCGCCCGCAATGTGCGCGAACGTGCCCGGAAACTCGGTGCCAGCCAGGTAGCCAAGCGGCGTCGCTTGCTCCATGCCGACCCACGTGTCCATCGCACGGTCCGGCTCCGGACCGTAGAGCGTCATGTCGAAGACGGCGTACAGATGCTGGCGCGCGTACTGGATGCCCTGGCCGAAGCGTCGCGCCGCGTTCAGACGATCCACGAGCGCCGCATCCATGACGGGCGCGTCGGGACAGAACTCCTTGATCGTCTCGAGCGTTTCGAGCCGGCGCGTCCACTCTTCGAAGATCTGCGACGGAACCTCGACGAAGTCCCGTTCGACGTTGGTACCTGCGTGTTCGTTGTAATACGTCTCGGACAGAATGCCGTGCAGCACGTGGCCGAACTCGTGGAAGAAGGTCTCCACCTCGTCGTGGGTGAGGCCTGAGCGATCGAAGTTGGTGACGAGCACTGTAATCGGTGTCCGGGACGCACGCCGGCTCACGCCGCGCACCGCCCATGCCGCCGCGTGGGTGAATTTGCCCTCGCGCGGATAGAGATCCAGATAGACGCCGCCAACGAACGCGTTCGTCGCCTGGTCCAGCACGTCGTAATAGAGCACGTCCTCGTGCCACACAGGGACGTCAGCGCGCTCGAACCGGAGGCCGTACAAACGGCTGATGATCGCGAGCAGCCAGTCGAGAGTGCCCGGCATCGGGAAGTACTTGCGAAGCGCTTCCTGGTCGATGCTGTACCGCCGTTCGCGCAGCCGCTCACTCACGTACGAGACATCCCAGCGCGACAACGTCACGCGATCGACGGGCGTATGCGTCAGCTCTGCCTTCACCGCACGCAGCTCCTGCAGGTCGCGTTCTTCGACGGAGCGCACCACATCACGCACGTCGGCCAGGAACCGATCCACCGCGTCCGGTGTCCCCGCCATCCGTCGTCTGGTGACGTACGCGGCGTAGCTCGGGAGCCCGTACAGCCCTGCGAGCTCCTTCCGCAGCGCCACGATCTCGTCCAGGATCTCGAGGTTCCGCGGGGTGCCGCGCTGCAGATACGCCATGTAGTAGCGGCGCCGCGCCTCTTCGTTCGCCGCATTGGCCATGAACGGGTTGAAGTCGGGATAGTCGAACCCGAGCACGATGCGTCCGGACGCGTCCTTCGGGACGCGCGCGAGGTACGCGGCGGGGACGCCTTCGCATTCCTCAGGCGTGAACGTGACGCGGGTTTCGTTGTCGCGGATGTTCCGCGCGAAATCCTGGTTGAGCACCGTGAGGCGTTCGACAATCGCCTTCGCACGTGCGCGCGGCTCCGGCGGCAGTGCAACGCCGCTGTCTTCGAACGCTTCGATCAGGTCCTTCTTCAAACGGGCTTGCGGGGGCGTCTCTGGCGAGACGGCCCGGACGCGCTCGAACAACGCTTCGTTCTGCAGGACCTCGACATGGAAGCTCGAGATGTCGCGCATAGCCGCATCGGCTGCGTCGCGCACGGCCTTGTCGGGGTGCACGTTGTTCAGAATGGCGATCGGCCCGACGATGTCTTCGAGGGCTGTGGTGTTGGCGTCCCACGCGTCGAGCACGCGCTCTGGTGTGACGTCGGCGAGGGGAACCTGCTCGAGCGCTGCCACGCGAGCCCGGGCGGCTGCAAGGGCGCGAGCGCAGGTGTCGGTCAGTGTTTGCGCGTCGAAGATGGGCAGCGTGACGCGCATGCGATCAGTCGTGGACGGCTTCGTCATTGGTCAACCAAAGACTGTAACACGCACGGATCGGCTATGCTGTGAAGCCAGCCTGCGGAGCCGATCTGATGCGCGTTCGTCCCCGACTGAGTGTCTTCGCGAGTGTCGCCATCACCGCCGTGATCGCCGGCAGTGTATCGGCCGCGTCCGGCGATCAGGCGACCGATGCGCCGAAGCCCACCTCGACGCGAGGCACACCGCAGGTCATCCAGGGCTGCCTGATGGGATCGATCATCAGCAGCATCGAAGTAGACGAGGTGAGTGCGCCATTGGAGCTGCCGCCCGGCGCGACGCTGCGCCTTGCCGGCGGGAGAGACATCGTGCGGTCGCTGAAGAAGGAGCACAACGGCCACATTCTGGAGCTCTCAGGAAA
>JBKPMA010000716.1:0-7712 GCA_046731935.1 Acidobacteriota bacterium | reverse complement strand
GAACATATCGGCGACATATCTGAAGCCAGGCTTCGCGTTTGGCGGATCCTGCCTGCCGAAGGATGTCCGAGCCCTTGAGTACCGCGCGAAGGAACTGGACCTTGAGCTCCCGATCATCGGCTCGATGCTTCGCAGCAACGCCATGCAGATCCAGCGCGCCGTGGATCTCATCGTTCATTCGGGAAGAAAGCGGGTCGGGTTGCTCGGATTCAGCTTCAAGGCGGGCACCGACGATCTGCGCGAGAGCCCGATGGTCATTCTGGCGGAGACCCTGCTCGGCAAGGGCTACGAGGTCCGGATTTACGATCACAACGTGTCGCTCGCCCGCCTGACCGGCGCGAACAAGGACTACATCGAGGGTCAGATTCCCCACCTGTCGAAGCTGCTTAGTGAATCGGTCGACGAGGTGGTAGCGGCGTCCGACGTGATCGTGATCGGGAACGCGGCGCCCGAGTTCGGCGAAGCAATTACGAGGTCGCGCCGGGATCAGATGATTCTGGATCTCGTACGCATTCCCACGACGCTCTCGAGCGTCGAGGCGCACTACGAGGGCATCAGCTGGTAGCGCGTACAGCCAGCGCGGTGGATTCGAGCGCTGGCTGTGTCTACTGCCCCACGTGGATGTTGTTGGGTGGCGCGGGCGGCGCGTTTGCCGGAACAAGCCCGAAGTTGCACCCGAGGTCGCGTCCATCGAGACTCGCGCCTCGATAGGCGCTTCCCGACACCAGCCGGAAGTCCTGAGCGGCCGCGTTCACGAAGTTCGTGTTGTACACCGCGATCGTAGGGAATTGATTGTCGGGCGGATAACGCGACGCGACGCTCTTGTCTGACGCCATCACGTTCCTCTGCACGATGGCCCCCGGCGCGTAGAACGCCAGCGTGCCGTTGCCCGGCGCCTGCCCCGACCCCGCAATCCCGTACGTGTTGTGGTGCATCAGATTGTTGGTGAAGACGAACCCCTTGATCGGTCCGCCCGTCACCTTCGCACCGGAACTGTCGATGTACCCGCCGCCGTAGAAAATGATGATGTTGCCGGTGTGCAGCACCGTGTTGTGGTCGATCGTGATGTTCGCAGGTTCCCCGCCGATTTGCGCGAAGGCTCCGGCACCGTTCCAGACTGAGCCATTGATGTCGAGGAACAGATTGTCGCGGATCACGAGGTTCGTCAGCTGCTTGCTCGACGCGGTGTCGTCGTGGCCGAGAATGTTGAATGCGCTGGCCGAATGTATGAGGACGTTGCCGCTGAACTCGACCGACTCGACGACGACCCACGGCGAGTGGCCATCGGAATTCCGCGGCGTCAGGACGATCGCAAATCCCACCTGCGCGTCGCCCCAGTTGAACTGCATGACGTTGTGACGAACCATGACGCGCCGGGCGTTCTTGAGCTCGAAGATGTTCTTCACCGTCCACTTCGTGCCGCGCCAGGCCTGGTTCTTCGTCATGTAATTGTCTTCGACCGTGATATCGCTTGGCACGACCCCGGTAATCGCGATCCCGGCGCCCCCGAACATGATGTTCTCGCCGGCAGCTTCGAGATAGTTGTTGCGGATGAGGAAGGGGCCCGGTGAGTTCCAGGCGGCAATGCACTGTGAGTCCTGCCCGTCCGCCTTTATGTCGCGAATGTCGGAGTTGATGATCGAGACGTTGGATGCGTTGGCCGAAATGGCGCGCTTCTGACCGACGGTCGGATCTCCGGTGATCAGTACGCGATCAATCTCGATGTGGTGCGGCACGGCGGTCAGGGTCGTCTGATCGGAGCGCCCGAGCGCGATGACGTCGCCCGACCCGTACTTGTTGGCGTCGAATGCCACGCCGACGATCCGGTAATAGCTCGCACCCGCGGCCGTCGCGAGTGCCGAGATCGTCGTGCTCGACTTGATCGTCGCCAATCGAGATTTGTAGCTGGGATCGATGCGGGTGCCAGCGGGCGGCAGCGCGGTGTTGGTCGTGATCAGGATGTAGTGCGATGCATCCGCTCCACTTTTGGCCGGCAGCGTGAAGCTGCCGACATACGTGGCACCGGACTGGAGACGGACCGTCCCGCCAGGCTGAACCGCGTTGAGCGCCTGCTGCAGATTGCCTCCGGCAGGCACATCGATGATCTGGGCGTAGGCGCGTGCCGGCGTGAGAATCAGAACGGCTGAAATGACCGCCGCCGCTGCCGGTAACAGCGCCGGACGACGGACGTTACTCGACAGAAGAGCCGTGAACAGATGAGTCCACCACATGTGTGCCAGTTGAGCGCCCGCGGGCGTGACGTGCCGTTGCTGGACGAGAGGGCTCAGCCCACCGGGTGCTGAGCAGGACAAGGGCTTCCGACTGATGACCGCCGGGGGGACCGGCCATCGTAGCGGATTGCCCAGGGCATATCTAGCTCTACAGTTCTTGATCTCGTTGGCCCGACAATGCCAGCGACGTGCCGTTTCTGAGCACCCGCACGACCCCCGTGCCGCCAAGGGAAATTCATCGCCGCAATTGAGTAATTCAATGCCGTGGTTGGCCCGTTCCGCTCGGGTTCGGCGCGATCCCCAACGCCTGGAATCGGGATCGGAGCGACGATTCCCGCATCTGCTGCCATATCGACGAGCCGTGCCCCGCCTGTGAATACCCATGCACTGTGTAGCTCCGGGCGTACGATTTGCTATCCCCGATATCGGACCGCCGTGCCATTCGAATCATGCCCACCTCCCGTGCCGCATCGATCGCCCGAAGCTCGGCTAACTGTTGAGCTGAGCTGCCGGCTTGGGGGTTCACGTGCGTGATGCGATTTCTCAAGGGATTCGGGATGTGCTCCGCGAGCACGGCCGGCTGTCGGTCGACGAGGCCGCGCTGTCCGATGACAGCAGCTTGTATGAAGCCGGCCTGACGTCCCACGCCAGCGTCACGCTGATGCTGGCCCTCGAGGATCGGTTCGACGTGGAGTTTCCGGAACGCATGCTGCGCCGCGGCTCGTTCGCGACGATTGCCGCCATTCATTCCGGGCTGTCGGAGCTGATCGGGACGCGAGCGTGATGTTGGCCGTCGCAGCGCGCGGCGTCCCGGACACCGCACGCCTCATCGCCGAATCCATCTCCGCACGGGCCGCCGATGAGGTCGACCGCGAAGGCCGCTTTCCACATGAGTCGATCGGCGCGTTACGCCAGGAGGGCCTCCTGGGTGCGTACGTGCCGGCGGCGTTCGGGGGACGGGGCGCGACGATCCCGGAACTGGCGGCAGCGTGCGAAGTGCTTGGCCGCGCCTGTGCTTCGACCGCGATGGTCTTTGCGATGCACCAGATCGAGGTGGCCTGCCTCGTGCGGCATGCGCAGGCATCCACCTTCTTTCGTGACTATCTCGCGGACCTCGTTAAGAGCGGCCGGCTGATCGCATCGGCGACCTCCGAGGTCGGCGTCGGCGGTGACCTGCGGCGCAGCCTGTGCGCCATCGAGCCCGATGGCGCCAGCATCCGGGTGCGCAAGCAGGCGCCCGTCGTGTCGTACGGCGAAGAGACCGACGACATTCTGTTGACGGCCAGGCGAGCACCGGATGCCGCGCCTTCCGACCAGGTGCTCCTGCTCGCGCGCCGAGCCGATCTGCAGTTGACCCGAACGTCGGAGTGGGACGCGCTCGGCATGCGCGGTACGCGCAGCGTTGGCTTCACGATCGAAGCGACGTGCGCCCCGGATCAAGTTGTTCCGGCCTCATTCGCCGACGTCGCCAATCAAACGATGCTTCCGGTGTCGCACGTGCTGTGGACGTCACTCTGGCTTGGCCTCGCGAGCGACGCCGTCGCACGAGCCCGCGCGTTCGTTCGCGCCGAAGCGCGCAAGACACCGGGCACCGTACCGCCCGTGGCGCATCGCCTCGCCGAGGCTGTCGCCGACCTCGGGACGATGAGCGCGGTCGTGCATGGAGGCTGCGACGATTTCACACACCACCAGCACGACCCGGAGACGCTCAGCAGCGTCGGATTTGCCCTGCGGATGAACAACCTGAAGGCGTCGGCCTCGCGGATGGCGCCCGAGATCGTCGCACGCGCGCTCGGCGTGTGCGGCATCGCCGGCTACCGGAACGACTCGCCATTCGCGGTCGGCCGCCACTTGCGTGACGCGCACGGCGCCGCCCTGATGATTCACAACGACCGGGTGTACGCCGCCAACGCGTCGATGCTGCTGGTGCACAAGGGGGAATGAGGATGGCGGCGACGCAACCGGCGGTGGCGGTCCTCGACGACGCATTGCGCGATGACATGTTGCGCGAACGCCTGCTGATCGCCACGGGCGTCCCCGGGGTGTACGGGCTTGGCGCCGCGTTCGAAGACACGCTGCTGCGTATCGACCGCCTCATCGGCCGCTTCGGAGCCGAGGACCATGCGGAGCTCGTGCGCTTCCCGCCGATTCTCAACCGGCGGCACTTCGCACAGAGCGGATACCTGGCGTCCTTCCCCCACCTGGCGGGCACCGTCCACAGCTTCGAGGGAACCGATCGAGTGCACAGCGAGCTCCTTCGAGCCGTCGCACAGGGTCAGGATTGGAGCGCCGCGTTTCCAGCGACAGACGTCGTGCTCACACCGGCGGCGTGCTACCCCGTCTATCCACTGCTGGCGGGACGGCTGCCGGCATCGGGCCGTCTGTTCGACGTGATGTCGTACTGCTTCCGGCACGAGCCGTCGGAGCGCGCCGAACGGATGCAGATGTTCCGCATGCGCGAGTTCGTCCGCGCCGCCGATCCCGAGACGGTGATGGCGTGGCGCGAGTCGTGGCTCCCGAGAGTGTCGCAGATCGTGGAGGCCCTGCAGCTCAATACGCGCGCGGACGTCGCGTCGGATCCGTTCTTCGGACGCGGCGGCGTGCTGATGGCGGAGAGCCAGCGCGAGCAGCGGCTCAAGATTGAGGTGCTCGCGCCCGTGTCGTCGGACGAGTGCAGCACGGCAATCATCTCGCTCAACTACCACCAGGACCACTTCGGCGAGCGGTTCGCGATCGAAACGGCGCACGGCGCTGTTGCCCACACCTCCTGCGTGGGATTCGGCCTCGAGCGGATGACGCTGGCGGTGTTCCGACGCCACGGGCTCGATCGCGCGCAGTGGACCGACGCCGTTCGGGAGGCGCTGGACTTGTGAGCGAGCAGCTCTGGTCGATCGCACCCGACACGTATCGCCGGCATCCGGTGCACCTGGGCGAGGGCGCGTGGCCGGAATCCAATTGCTCCGTCGACGTCTGGATCGAATTACTGAACGCCGCAGGGCTGGACCCGATGGCGGCGCTGCCCTTCACGATCGCCATTGATTTCGAGGGCGATCAGTGGACGTTCTTCAAGATCCCCTACGCGGATCTCTATGCCCTGTACGGCATCGAGGTGGTCGAGGTCAACGTCTGGCGCGCCCTCGCCGTGCACCTGGACGATCAACTGAAGCAGGGCCGCCCGTGCATTGTCGAAGTCGACGCCTATCACCTGCCTGATACGGCGGGGACGAGCTATCAGCGTGAGCACGTCAAGACATCGATTGCCGTCCAGGCGCTCGATGCCGACGCGAAGCGGCTCGGCTACTTCCACAACGCCGGCTACTACGAGCTCACCGACAGCGAGTTCGACGCGCTGTTCGCGTCCGCCGACCTGGATCCGCGCCTCACGCCGCCGATCATCGAGGTCGTGAAACGTCCGGCCCGTCCGCACGGAAATGGCGGAAGCATCGCGCGCTCATCGCTGGACCTCTTGCGCGTGCACCTGGCGCGGCGGCCTCGCGAGAATCCGTTCCTGCGTTATGCGCCACGGCTCGCCGTCGAACTGGAGCATCTGGCCGCTGGTCCGCTGGATACCTTCCACCGCTACGCGTTCGCCACGTTCCGCCAGTTCGGCTCGGCGTTCGAGCTGGCTGGTGCCTACCTACGGTGGCTCGAGGCGTGCAGCGAAGCCGAGCTCGAAGACCCCGCGGCGGCATGCGACACCATCGCGGCGACGGCGAAGGCGCTGCAGTTCAAGACGGCCCGTCTCGTGAGTACAGGACGCACGTTCGATGCGATCGCAATGCTCGACACGATGGCCGGCGCGTGGGAAGACCTGACCGCCAGACTGTCAGCTCAGTACGGCGTAGCGGCCTGCTCGGGCTAGGAGACGCGATGGCACGTGCTCTTGTCATCGGCGCTCGTGCCCCGCGGCCGCTCGGGGAATCGTGGGAGATCGCACGCGTCGCACCGGGAGGCGCGAGCGATCCGGACGCGCTCGACTCGCTGAATGTCGGATGGATCCCATGTCCAGGGCCCGTGCCGGTGGCCGCAGCGCTTCGGGCCGCCGGCCGGTGGGATGGTGCGGAGCCGCGTGATTTCGACGCGGACGACTGGTGGTATCGCTGCCGGTTCACCGTGCCCGCAGGCGACGCGCCGGTGCGCCTGCGCTTCGATGGGCTCGCCACCGTCACAAGCGTGTGGCTGAACGGTGAACACATTCTGCAATCGCACAGCATGTTCGTGGAGCATGCGGTCGACATCACCCAAGCCGCTCGCTCCGACAACACGCTGCATATCCGCTGCGCGGCACTCGGTCCTCTTCTGACCAGTGCTCCCCCTCGCCCGCGTCCGCGATGGAAGACGGCACTCGTCCAGCATCAGGCGCTCCGGTGGTTTCGAACGTCACTACTGGGCCGCCTGCGTTCATGGTGTCCGCCTGTCGCAGCGGTGGGACCGTGGCGCCCGATTACCATCGAATCGTCTCCAATCCAGTTCCAGCATGCACGGGTGGACGCGTCACTCGATGGGTGCGACGGTGTCGTCCAGATGCGATTGGACGTTCGCGTCTCGCCGAGCGGTTCGCGGCGCACGTCGATCGAAGGCGGCGTGCTGAGGGTCGGCGCTGCCAGCGCGCCGATCGAATGCGAGCAGGTTGCTGACGACGTGTGTTCGTTGCGCTCGGAGATCGGGCTGAAGGATCCGCGCCTGTGGTGGCCGCATACGCACGGACATCCGTACACCTACGACGTCGAAGCCACGCTCCGTGCAGACGGCCTCGAACAACCGATCGATCTCGGCCGCGTCGGATTCCGCACGGTCCACGTGGACCGTGGCCACGACAACCGCGGCTTCGGCCTCGTCGTCAATGGCACGCCGATCTTCTGTAGAGGCGTGTGCTGGACTCCAATCGATCTGGCGAGTGTCTCCGCCGATCCAGCGTCATATCGGATCGCACTCGAGCAGCTGCGGGATGCCGGCATGAACATGGTCCGTGTGGCCGGGATCACGGCATACGAGGCCGACGCGTTCTACGACGTGTGCGACGAGCTCGGCCTGTTGGTCTGGCAGGATTTCATGTTTGCGAACATGGACTATCCCTGGCAGGACGAGGGCTTCGCGCAGGCCGCGCGGCTCGAAGTAGCCCAGGTCCTCGAGACATTGCAGTCGCATCCGTCGCTGGCCGTCGTGTGCGGCAGTAGCGAAGTCGATCAGCAGGCTGCGATGCTCGGCTTGCCGCTTGCGGGCGTCTCGCCGGCCACGGCGCATCCATTCGCCGATCTCGTGCAGGCGGCGGTCCCGGACGTTATCTGGCTGCCGACCACGCCGACGGGTGGCACGCTGCCATTTCACGTCGACTCCGGCGTGAGTCACTACTTCGGTGTGGGCGCGTATCGCCGGCCCTTAGATGACGCACGCCGTGCGCAGGTGCGGTTTGCCGCCGAATGTCTCGCCTTTTCGAACATCCCGGAACCCGCAGATGCGCAGCCGCCAACGGCGCTCGAC
>JBKPMA010000715.1:0-3770 GCA_046731935.1 Acidobacteriota bacterium | reverse complement strand
ATACGGCGGGGCGAGCTGCGCCGCCGAGTTCGCAATGATCGCGAGCAGCGCCAGCACCGCCTGCACCTTGTACGGCCAGAGGTACGTCAGCAACCGCCGCATCAAGCGGTTGTCGTAGGCTTTACCGAGTACGTCTTCCTCTTGAGACATCTGTGCGCGTGATCTCTGTCGTATTCGTTTTCGTATTCGTATTCGTTTTAGTGTTCGGATTCGTGCTGCGTCAGCTCTCTTGAAGCTCCTCTTCAAGCTGCTGCTGGCGATGGAGCGCGGCGTAGAGCCCATCCTGACTCACGAGCTCGTCGTGCGTGCCCCGCTCGACGATCCGGCCTTCATCGAGAACGAGAATCTGATCCGCGCCGCGAACCGTGGACACGCGGTGCGAGACGATGAGCGAGGTCCGCTGGCGCATCACGCCTCGCAGCCGCGCAAGGATCTCTTCTTCCGTATACGTGTCCACCGCCGACAGCGCATCGTCCAGGATGAGAATCCGCGGATCGAGCGCGACGGCGCGCGCCAGAGCGGTCCGCTGCTTCTGCCCGCCTGACAGCGTGATGCCGCGTTCGCCGACCGTCGTGTCGTAGCCGGCGGGAAAATCTGCGACGTCTTTGTCGAGGCGGGCGACAGCCGATGCGTTGTGGACGATCGGCTCGCGTGCCTTGGCTTCGAGTCCGGTCAGAGTGGGACCGAAGGCCACGTTGGCCGCCAGCGTGTCGGAGAAGAGAAACGGCTCCTGCGGAACGAACCCGATCGCGCCGCGAAGCACGTGCAATGGAATGTGACGAACGTCCACGCCATCGAGCAGGACGGTGCCTGGCGGCGGATCGTAGAGTCGCGGCAGCAGGTTGATGAGCGTTGACTTGCCCGAGCCCGTCGCGCCGACGAGCGCCACCGTCTGGCCGGGTTCGATGACGGCGTTCACGTTCTCGAGGACCGGCCGGCCGTTGTACGCAAACGTCAGATTCCTGAACTCGATCCGCCCCCGCACGTGCGCCGCGTCGGTCAGTTCGTTGGTTACGTCGGCGTCGCTGATCGACGCCGGGTAGTCGAGCACTTCCAGCATCCGCTTCCAGGACGCCAGACCGCGCTGCAGCATGTTCGTGACCCAGCCGAACGCGATCATGGGCCACGACAGCATCACGAGGTACGCGTTGAAGGCGACGAGCTCTCCAACCGTCATCTGACCGGTGATGACCGCTCGGCTCCCCTGCCACAGCACCAGAAGAGCACCGAAGCCAAGAAAGAGCGTCATGCTCGGGTAGAAGGCTCCCTGGAGCGCAATCAGTCCGCGGTTCCGCGCCACGTACTCCGCATTGGCCACGCGGAATCGCTCCAGCTCCGTGGCTTCCTGCCCGTAGGCCCGCACCACTCGCACGCCGGACAGTGCCTCCTGCACGACGGCGCTGATCTCGGACAGCTGAGCCTGAATCGCCTCGAACCGGCGGTGGATGGCGCTGCCGAACACCTTCACCGAGATCGACACGAACGGCAGGGGGATCAAGGCCACCAGCGTCAGCCGGACGTTAATCGACACCATCAAAACGATGGCGACGATAAAGGTCAGAATCGTTGAAGCCGAGTACATGACGGAGGGCCCGACCATCATGCGGACCGCGTTCAGGTCGTTGGTGGCCCTCGACATCAAATCGCCCGTGCGGTTGGCCTGGTAATACGCGGCCGGAAAGCGCTGCAGGTGGGCGAAGAAGTCGTTGCGCAGGTCGTATTCGATGTGCCGCGACACGCCGAGGATCACCCGGCGCGTGAGGTAGCGGCAGAGGCCGCCGACGACGGCGATACCGAAGAGCACGCTCGCGTAGTAGAGCAGCTTGGCGCGCGTTACCCCGCGGGCCAGATCGTCCACGGCGCGCTTGAGCACCCAGGGCGACGACACCTGAATCGCTGTCCCGGTGACGATCGAGAACGCCCCGAGGACGAACGAGTGGCGATAGCGGGACAGATACGGCCACAACCGGCGCCATGGGCCGATAGGCGGCGTCGATTGCGAGACCATGAGACGTTCAGTATAGGTCACGCTGACGATGGAGGGCGGTGTGGTATTCTGCGGGAACCTCCCCAAGGTCGGCCGCGCATCCCAGCCGCGAGCCCGGCACTCGTTCAGCACACTCCCGGGGCAGAAACATTGATGACGACGATGAGGCGTGTGGTCTTCGTGTGGACAGTGGCGGTGATTGCGCTCGTCGGAACGACCGGCGTCGCGCATGCACAATACGGTGCGCGACCGATGGGCTCGACCTCCTCGGCGGTCGGGGAGAACTACCACGCAGAAGTGTCGCTCGGGTTCTGGACCCCCGAGCGCGACATCCAGGTCGCCAGTCAATCGCTGGGGATCACCGGCACGACCATCGACGCCGTGACCGATCTCGGCTTCAAGAGCGAGACGTTCCTCGTCTGGAACGTCGTGCTGCGGCCGTCGAAGAAGTTCAAGTTCCGGTTCGGCTACACCCCGATCAAGTACGAAGCCGAGTCGAAGCTCACGCGCGACATCATCTTCAACGGACAGAAGTACACGGTCGGCGTCCCCGTCAACACTGACCTCGACTGGAAGGTCTGGAAGATGGGAATTCAGTACGATTTCGTGTACGGGAATCGCGGGTTCGTGGGGTTCATCACGGACGTCAAGTACACCAAGGCGCGCGTGGACCTCGTCAACCCGCTCACCCACGAGTTCTCGGAAGTCTCAGTGCCGATTCCGACGATTGGCGTCGCGGCCCGCGTCTATCCGGTGAAGAATCTGGCGATCAATGGCGAGGTCACCGGGCTGACGATCACGTACAGCGACAACCATGGCAAGTATCTCGACTTCGACGTGAATGCCACGTTCAACTTCACGAACAACGTCGGCGCGCAGTTCGGCTATCGCAAGCTGAATATCAAGTACACGGTCGATGAAGACTACGGCAGGATGAACTTGAAAGGGATCTACTTCGGAGGCGTGGCCCGCTTCTGACAGCGATCAGCGCAGGCTGGCCCACACGCCCAGCATGCGCTGGTCCGTGCTCGTGGGATTGACCTCGGCGGGGCGGAAGCCGTGCTCCGATTGGATGGACACGAGCATGGCACTTCGCGTCCTCGTAGACCGCAGCCCGTAGACCGAAGACCACTCCTCACCGGGTGCCAACGAGACGTCTTGGTCTCGCACGACGCCTGGGCCCATGCCAGGCGTCAACTCGCCTGCATGCACCCTGACCAGGTTTGAGACCGGGCCATTCCTCAACGTCAGAGTCAACTCCCGCTGCGTATCCGCAGACACCACGACCTCGGTCGTGCCCTGCCCCATCGTCCAGAATCCGTCGGCCTCGAGTGTCGTGGCGTCGTTCAGCGCCCACGTCCGCATGTCTCCATACGACCGTCCGCTTTGAGCGAGCGGCACCGTGCTCTCCCAGACCTGCACCGGCCGGATCAGCAGCCCTCCAGCGTCGCGCTGCGCCCGGCGGTCCAGCGAGACCGTGAGTTCGCGAGCGCCGGCCGGCAGATGGATCGCGAGCAGCGACTGCGGCGGAGCCTCCTGAAGCGGCGTCGTGAACATTGGCTGTGTGTCGCGTCCTATGGCAATCGCGACCGAGCCTGTCACCCGCAAGCCTGATTCGCCAACGAGCTGGTAGTCGCCGGCAGGCACATCCGTCGCGAGGAACATCTGCGAGTCTGGCGGACGCTGTTTGTGTCTGACTCCAGGGATGAGCAATTCGCGAAGGCCAGCGGAGGCTTTGGCCCATTCGGGCGGAAGCGCCTGGATGGCCACGCCACTGTGCAAC
>JBKPMA010000714.1:0-5448 GCA_046731935.1 Acidobacteriota bacterium | reverse complement strand
GTCAGTAGCATCATCCGTCGGCTCCAGCGACTTTCGTCGGATGTCACGGGAATCGCGCTCTACATGCAGGCGGTGCAGGACCTCTCTGTAGAAGACCGCGTGAGCCGCACGCAGTATCAGTTCAGCCTCGAGCATCCCGATGCCGCGCAGCTGAGTACCTGGAGCACCCGCCTCCTCGAGGCGATGCGCCGTGCGCCGGCGCTGCAGGACGTGGCGACCGACGAACAGAATGGCGGCCTGCGCGCCGACCTTGCCATCGATCGCGATACGGCGTCGCGGTTTGGCATCACTGCGCAAACGATCGATGACACGCTGTACACCGCTTTCGGTCAGCGCCAGGTGTCGACGATCTTCACGCAGTTGAATCAGTACCACGTCGTGCTGGAGCTGTCGCCGCAGTATCGTCGTGGACCTGGCGCGTTGAGCGACGTCTATGTTCCGGCGAGCGATGGACGACAGGTGCCGCTCACGGCAATCACGAAGCTCACGACGACAAACGCCCCGCTCACGATCAACCACCAGGCGCAGTTTCCCTCTGTCACGCTGTCATTCAACCTGTCGCCCGGTGCGTCTCTCGGAGAGGCCGTCGAGTCGGTGCAAGGCGCCGTACGGCAAATCGGCCTGCCAGATGGATTCCGCGCCGGGTTCCAGGGCACCGCCCAGGCGTTCCAGGCGTCGCTCGCGAACGAGGGCTGGCTGATCCTCGCCGCCATCGTGACCGTCTACATCGTGCTCGGCGTGTTGTACGAGAGTTACATCCATCCGCTGACGATCCTTTCGACGCTGCCCTCGGCCGGCATCGGAGCCATCCTCGCGTTGATCGCGTCAGGACACGATTTGGGCATCGTCGCCCTCATCGGCATCGTGCTTCTCATCGGCATCGTCAAGAAGAACGCGATCATGATGATCGACTTCGCCCTCGAGGCGGAACGGCACGAGGGCAAGCCGCCAGCCGAAGCGATCTACCAGGCGTCGCTGCTCCGCTTCCGGCCAATCATGATGACAACGATGGCCGCGCTGCTCGGCGGCCTGCCGCTGGCGCTGGCGTCGGGAATGGGCGCCGAGTTGCGCCGGCCACTCGGCATTTCGATCGTCGGCGGTCTCATTCTCAGTCAGCTTCTGACCCTCTACACGACGCCGGTCATCTATCTCGCGTTCGATCGGCTGGCGGCGCGGGTGACACATCGGGCGCCGGCTGTCGCAAATGCACGTTCGGCCGAGGGCACGGCATGACGATCTCCGAGCCCTTCGTTCGCCGGCCCGTTGCCACAACGCTGCTGACGGCGGCCCTCGCCCTCGCAGGTGCGCTGGCGTTCCTGCAGCTTCGTGTGGCACCCCTCCCGCAGGTGGCCTATCCGACGATCGTCGTGAATTCGAATTTGCCCGGCGCCAGCCCCGAGACCATGGCTTCGTCGGTGGCCACGCCGCTCGAGCGCCAGTTCGGCCGCATCGCGGGTGTGACCGAGATGACCTCGACGAGCGGACTCGGCTCGACGAGCATCGTGCTGCAGTTCGATCTGGCGCGAGACGTTGACGCCGCAGCGCGGGATGTCCAGGCAGCGATCAATGCCGCGCGAGGCCAGCTGCCGGCGAATCTTCCGACGAACCCGAACTACCGGAAGGTGAATCCATCCGACGCCCCGGCCCTGATCCTCGCGCTGACCTCGGACACGGTTCCGGTCAGCCGCATCTACGACATCACGTCATCCGTGCTGGCGCAGGAGCTCTCGCAAGTGCAGGGCGTCGGCCAGGTCAACGTCAGCGGCGGCGCCCTTCCTGCAGTGCGCGTCGAATTGAATCCCAACGTTCTGAATAAATACGGCGTTTCCCTCGAGCAGGTCCGGACTGTCCTGTCACAGGCCAATGCGAACAGGCCGAAAGGACAGCTCACTAATGAGCGCTCGAGCTGGGAGATTCATACCGACGATCAGATCTTCCAGGCGGTGAACTACATGCCGCTGATCGTCGCGACGCGCAACGGCTCCATCGTGCGGCTGGCCGACATCGGGCAAGTCGTGGATTCCGTCCAGGACGTGCGTGTCGGCGGTCTCGCCAACGGCAAGCCGGCGGTTTCGGTGATGGTGATGACCGAACCCGGCGCCAACATCATCGACACGGTCGACCGGGTGCGCGCCGAGCTGCCGCGCTTCCGGGCACTCCTGCCCGAAGCCGTGGACATGCGCGTCGCGGTCGATCGGACCACCACGATTCGCGCCTCCGTGCACGACGTCGAGCGGACGCTCGTCATCGCCATCGGTCTCGTCGTACTGGTCGTCTTCGTCTTCCTGCGCAGCGTTCCAGCCACGTTCATTCCGAGTGTCGCGGTTCCTCTGTCGCTGCTCGGTACGTTCGCGGTGATGTGGTTCCTCGGATACAGCCTCGACAACCTGTCGTTGATGGCACTCACAATCTCGACCGGTTTCGTGGTGGACGACGCGATCGTCGTACTCGAGAACATCACGCGTCACCTCGACGAAGGAAAGACCGCGCTCGAGGCGACGCTTCTGGGCAGCCGCGAGATTGGTTTCACCGTGCTCTCGATGAGCGTGTCGCTCGTCGCAGTGTTCATCCCCCTGCTTTTCATGGGAGGCCTGATCGGACGGCTGTTCCGCGAATTCGCCGTCACCCTGTCGGTCGCGGTGGCCATCTCGTTGATCGTGTCGCTGACCACGACACCCATGCTGTGCGCGCGCCTGCTGGTCGACGAACACAGCCGCCGCCACGGGCGCGTCTATCAATGGACGGAGCGCGCATTCGACCGGCTGGTGCGCGGCTACGACCGGAGCCTCGGGTGGGCGCTGCGGCATTGGGCCGTTACCCTGACAATCCTGTTCATCACGATTGCGCTCAACTGGTATCTCTTCGCGCTCGTGCCGAAAGGTTTCTTTCCGCAGCAGGACAACGGCCTGATGTTCGCCAACATCCAGGCCTCCCAGGGCACGTCGTTCCAGGCGATGCGCCAGATCCTGACCGCCGATGTGAAGACGATTCTTCAGGATCCCGCGATCGACTCGGTGGTCGCGTTCACGGGTGGCGGGACCACCAGCAACCAGGCGCGTCTGTTCATGGCGCTGAAGCCGCTGTCAGAGCGCAGGGTGCCGGCCGAGCAGGTCATCGCCCGCATCCGGCCGAAATTCGCCCACGATCCACGAGCCGTCGTCATCCTGCAGGCGGCTCAGGACATCCGCGTCGGCGGACGCGGCGCGAACGCTCAGTATCAATACACGCTGCAAGGCGACGACCTCAATGCGTTGAATCGGTGGGCGCCTCGGCTCCTTGCACGCCTCCAGCGCGAGCCAATCATTGCCGACGTCAACGCCGACCAGCAGAACGGCGGGCTGCAGGCCAGCGTGGACATCGACCGCGATACGGCCGCTCGGCTCGGGGTCAGCGCCGGCGCCATCGATCAGGCGTTGTACGACGCCTTCGGCCAGCGCCAGGTCTCGACGATGTACGCGGGCCTCAATCAGTATCGCGTCGTGATGGAAGTGGCACCGGAGTTCTGGCAGCACCCTGAAACGTTGAACGGGATCTACGTGGCGAACAACAGCGGCGACCTCGTACCGCTGTCGGCTGTCGCCACGTTCGGGCGCTCCACCACGCCACTCGCGATCAACCACCAATCGCAGTTTCCAGCAATCACGCTCTCCTTCAATCTCGTGCCGGGCGCGTCACTCGGAGATGCCGTGATCGCAATCGATCGCGCCGCGCAGGATATCGGGATGCCGACGACCGTCCACGGAAGTTTTCAGGGCACCGCGCGGGTCTTTCAGACATCGCTCGCGAACGAGCCGTGGCTCATCGCCGCCGCGTTGGTCGCGGTGTATATCGTGCTCGGCATCCTGTACGAGAGTCTCGTGCACCCCTTGACCATTCTCTCGACCCTGCCGTCCGCCGGCGTGGGCGCGACGCTCGCGCTGCTGGCGACGGGCACCGACTTCACGATCATCGCGCTCATCGGTCTGATCCTGCTCATCGGGATCGTCAAGAAGAACGCGATCATGATGATCGACTTTGCGTTGGTGGCAGAGCGATCCGAGGGCCTTCCGCCGGAAGAAGCGATTCGGAAGGCGTCGATCCTTCGATTCCGGCCGATCCTGATGACGACGATGGCCGCAATGCTCGGCGCACTGCCGATGGCGCTCGGTACGGGGACTGGCTCGGAAATCAGGCGGCCGCTTGGCATCTCCATAGTGGGCGGCCTGATCCTCAGCCAGTTGTTGACCCTGTACACGACACCGGTCATCTACCTCTGCATGGATCGCTTGCGGCTGCGCGTTGGCCGCCGACGCAAGTCTTCCGCGCAGCCATCCGGCGATGACATGTCCACTGCTGGAGCCCGGGCATGAAGCGCAGCCTTCAGCGCGTGCTGTCCCTCACGACGACCCTCAGCCTCGTGGCATCAGGCGCGTGCGTCGTGGGACCGAAGTACACCGTCCCCGCGGTGCCGGCGCCAGCGGCATTCAAGGAGCCGCCGCCCGGCGGTGATGCCATGCAGCCGGCCCAACCGAGCGACGCCGTGCATCGTGGAGTGTGGTGGGACGTGTTTGGTGACGCCCGCCTGAATGATCTCGAGAACAGGCTCGTCGCGGGCAACCCGACGCTTGCCCAGGCGGAAGCACGCTATCAGCAGGCACGCGCGCTCGTCCGGGAGAATCGATCCCAGCTCTATCCGAATGTGGGCGTGTCAGCCTCGGTCGAGCGCGGCCGGCCGTCATCGCGTCAGCTCGGCGTCAGCCAGACATCGTCTACCGAGTACGCGGTGCAGGGAACGGCGTCGTGGGAGCTGGATTTCTGGGGCCGCGTCCGTCAAACGGTCAGCGCAAGTGTTGCGACTGCGCAAGCGTCGGCGGGCGATCGTGAGACCACGCGCTTGAGCCTTGCGGCCGAACTGGCGACTGACTATTTCCAGTTGCGATCGATCGACGCGGCGAGCCGGCTGTTCGACGAGACCATCGAGGCCTACCAACACTCGTATACGCTCACGCAGAATCAGTATTCCGCCGGTATCGTCGCGCGCGCGGACGTCGCGCAAGCGGAAACACAGCTCGAATCGGCTCGGGCGCAGGCCATCGATCTGAAGCTGCAACGCGCGCAGCTCGAACACGCCATCGCGATTCTGGTCGGCGTGCCGCCAGCGGCGCTGACGCTGGACATGTCGCCGCTCGAGGGCGATCCGCCGCTCGTGCCGCCGGACGTGCCATCGCGGCTGCTCGAGCGCCGGCCCGACATCGCCGCAGCCGAGCGCAGGGTCGCCGCCGCCAACGCCCAGATCGGTGTGGCCAGCGCCGCGTTCTTCCCGACGATCACGCTTGGCGCGTCGGCGGGGTTCGAAACAACACAGCTGCAGAAGCTGCTGTCGTGGCCTGCCGGATTCTGGTCGGTGGGTCCAGCCCTTGCCCTCACCGTGTTCGATGCCGGAGCCAGGCGCGCGGCACGGGCACGCGC
>JBKPMA010000713.1:0-7340 GCA_046731935.1 Acidobacteriota bacterium | reverse complement strand
GCTCCTGCTTGGCGTACGAGCCGCCGTTCGTGTTGTCAGGTTCGTTCCACACATCCCAGCCGAGGACGCGCGGATCCTTGCCGAATGCCGCGACGACCCCTTTGACGTAGGTTTCGAGCCGCGCATATTGCGTCTTGTCTTCGAGCGCCTTTGCACCTGGGGCCTGCAGCCATCCCGAATTGTGGACGCCTGGTGTCGGCGCGCGCTGCTTGCCGAGTGCGGGGTTCGGATCCCAGCAGGAGTCGAACAGGACAAAGAGCGGCTGGATGTGATGCTTCGCCGCAATGGTGAGGAACTGGTCGATGCGCTGCCGGAACCCCGCCGCATCCTGGTTCCACACGAGATCGTGCAGGAACACTCGCATCGTCGTCATCCCGAGTCCTTCGGCGAGGCTCAGTTCCTTGTCGATCCGCTGCGGATCGAATGAGTCGGCCTGCCACATCTCGAGCTCGTTGATGGCGGACGCGGGAATGTAGTTGCTGCCGACCAGCCATGGCTGCTTGGTGTACCAGGCTGCGGCCGTGGCTTCGGACCAGCGGCCCGCTGGCGGCGGTGTCTGAGCGGTGGCACCTGCCGTCCATGCGAGCAGGATCACGAATACGAACATCTTCTTCATACAGGTCCCCGAAAGAAGGAGCGTCGATGGTGCCGTGTAAGATACACCCTTCAACACACCACGCGCGCGCCGGGCGACGGCTCTTGGATCGCTACCACCCAGGGCCAGCGACTGCCGCGGTCCCACATCTTCGGCGAATTGCGGTTCTGTCGAGCGATATACGGAATTGGCGCGGCCTCCTGCATTCTGCGCCGCGCCGCAGGAACCCGCGTGCATTTCGCTGGCACATCGCTTGTAGTCGGATCAAGTCACCACATGCAGTCGAACATTCTTCTGACGAGGCGAGCGCTCGCCGCGATCGGCCTCGGCGTGTTTGCGAGTCTGGCCGGCGTCCTCCCTGCTGAGGCGCAGGCTCCGTTGCCGGCGGGATGGCCGAGCCGTGTCGAGCTCGGGATGGCGGATGCACCGGGCGGAGCCGCGGCCATGAAACAGACGGCGCCGTTCGCCTTCCGATATCAGTACCTCGCCGGCGGCGTGAACACGGGCGGGGGCTGGGCGAACTGGAACACCAATGGTGACTTTCCAAAGTTCTACATTCAGGACTCCGTGGCCAACGGCGTCATCCCGGTCTTCACGTACTACATGCTGCTGCAGTCGGCGCCTGGTGGCGGCACCGAGAGCAACGCCGACTATACGAATCTGAACAACACCGCCACGATGACGGCGCTGTACAACGATCTGAAGCTGTTCTTCCAGAAGGCGGGCGCCTTTCCAGGAACTCCGGTCGTGTTGCACGTGGAGCCGGATTTCTGGGGCTACATGGAGCAGCGCTCTACGGGCGACAACGCCACGACGGTGTCAGCGAAGGTGTCCGAGACGGGGATTCCGCAGCTGGCGGGGTTGACCAGTAACGTCGCTGGCTTCGCGCGCGCGGTGGTCAAGCTGCGCGACACGTACGCGCCGAACGTGATCCTTGGCTATCACGTCAGCGTATGGGGAACGAACTTCGACATCGCGCTGTCGAATCCGTCCGACGCGATGGTCGACACGCTCGCGTCGCGCGCGGCTGCCTTTTACAACTCGCTCGGTGCGAACTTCGACATCGCGTTTGCGGAATTCAGCGATCGGGACAGCGGGTTCTATCAGTCCGTGTATGGCGACAGCGGCCGCTCGTGGTGGGACGCGGAAGACTTCCGGCGCAACGTACGGTTTCTGACCGGCTTCTCTGCCGCGACGCACAAGCGCATCGTGATGTGGCAGATTCCGCTCGGCAACACGCGGATGCGGGCCGAGAACAACACCAACGACCACTACCAGGACAACCGACCCGAATGGTTGCTCGACGAGCCCGCCCGCTCGCATCTCACGGCCTATCGGGATGCGGGCGTCGTTGCGTTTCTCTTCGGCCGCGGCGCGGGTGGGCCGACCTGCGCGTGCGACGACAACGGAGACGGCGTCACCAATCCTGCGCCCATCAACGGCAACACGATGGCGTCAGAGATCGCGGCCGCCGGCGCGCCACCCACTCAGGTCACGCGCGGGTCCACGCCGACACTCGTCACGCCGTACGCGGCGGATGACGATGGCGGGTTCTTCAGATGGAAGGCGTGGCAGTACTACCAGACCGGTCCACTGACTCTGGGATCTGTGCCGCAGGCGCCGGCGCCGCCGACGAACTTCCGCATCGTTCCGTGATTGAGTCCGTCGCCAAAAAATGGGGGCCGTTCACGATCCATCGAAGTGCCCCGGCCGTCATTCTCGTGGGCGGGGTGCAGGCCCGACGGGATGACTGACCCCGCCCCTACATGGAGAGTGTGGGGCCGGGGCCGTTCACGACTCATCGAAGTGCCCCGGCCGTCATTCAGGCGAACATCGATTCCCACCCAGGCCGATACTGACGCCTCACGAGTTTGTTCGCTTCCTCGGAATTCGTGAATGCCATCTGCTGCGCGTCCCAGAACAGCCGCTTGTACGGCACACGGAGCGCAATCGAGGCCAGGGTCACGGCTTCAGAGAGCGGCGCAACGTCCTCGAAGCTCCCGCGTGACTTCGTCCCCTTCTTGATCGCACTCACCCACTCATCGTCGGGCTTCGTCGGATCGACATCCTTGGCCGCGACGCTGCCTTCGAACGCCTTTTGGCGGCTCTTGGGAATCAGCCGCGGCTGATTGCCTTCGAAGTCGCAGAGGATCTTGCCCTTGTCGCCGACGAAGAGCATGCCTTCGTCCGCGAGATCCTCGTTGTCCTCGTACAACTCGTCGGGAGTCTGCGGCTTCATCCCTCCGTCGTACCAGAACGTGTCCACCGCCGGCCGATCCGCAGTTGCGGCGTGACGCCACCGGACGACGCTCGCCTTGGGAAAGGCGACGGGGGAAATGTGTCCGCCTTCACTGACGTGGTGTTCGTCCACGGATGTCTCCGCGCTGCAGCGCGCTTCGACGGACACCGGTACGCCGAGCTTCAGGATGCGGTACGGCTGCCAGAGACTGTAGTGGCCCATGTCACCGAGACATCCGGTGCCGTATGCGTACCAGCCGCGATAGACCGCGAAGGTGTAGCTCGGATGGTACGGGCGCTCGGGTTCCGGCCCCTGCCACAACTCCCAGTTGAAGCCGGCGGGCACAGCGGGACCCGACGCGTGATAGGCCTGCATGCCCTGCGGCCAGAACGGTCGGCTCGACCAGTTGTGGACTTCCCGCACGGTGCCGATCACACCGGCATTGATCCACGCCGCCAGCGTGTACCGGTCGGGTTCGTTGTTGTACGCGAGCAGGTGAGACGCCGCGGCACTGTCGCGCGCCGCCTGCACGACACGCCGTACTTCGGCGAGTACGCTGGCAACCGGCTTGTGCGAGATCGCCGCCTTACCCTTCCGGAGCGCCGAGATGTTGATGGGACCGTGCTGGTGATCGGGAGTGATGTTGACGACGCCCTGGATGTCGGGCTCCTTCTCGAGCATCTCGCGATAGTCCTCGTACGATCGAATGCCGCGCGAAGGACGACCCTGCTGTCGATACCAGGTCTCCATGATCTGACGGGCGACGTCGCGGCCAGCCCGTATGCCCGTATCCGACGCGCCCCATGCAGGGTCGTTCAGAAACTCGCGGATCCGATCGCGATTCCCCCACGGTTCCCAGTCCACGTACTCCTGGCCGTCTTGGTTCGGATCCACCACGGCGACGAATTGGAGATCCGGCCGCTTCACGAGACGTGTGTTCACCTGCCGCTGCGCTTGCGTCCCGCAGCCGACCTGCGCGAGCAGAATCTGATCGCTCGGCGGCACGAACCCGGCACCACCGAGCACCCGGCGAGGAACGATGGTCAGCGCCGAAGCGCTGCCGAGACCCGCGAGAAACGTGCGGCGATCGACTGTAGTCATGAGCGGCCTCACGCGTGACCGGGGCCAGCCCGTCCCTTCGGCCGGGCATGTCGCCGGCGGCAAATTTGTGCGAGTATACGCCTCGTTCACGAGGTGACGCGTCATGACCGGGATGTCGAGACGACAGTTCTTCAGGAAGGCGGGGACGCATGCGGCGGTGGCAGGAATTCTGGCGGCGGACGTCATGACCATGGATGCCAATCCGCTCGGAATACCCATCGGGAGTCAGACCTACCCTCACCGGGCGCTGATTCAGAGCGGGCACTTCGCGGAGCTCGCCGCGACGCTGACACAGATAGGCGTGCAGGCGGTCGAAATGTGCTCGCCGTTCGACTACGAGGAATTCGCGCCGCTGAAGGATGGCAAGGCGGTCAAGAAGGTCCTGGCGGATCACGGATTGACATGCGACAGCGGCCACTTCGGCATGCACGAACTGCGGGCCCAGCAGGCGGCCAGCATCGCGTGGGCGCACGACGTTGGGATCACGCACATGACCACCGCGACACTGGGCGACGGCAAGGATCCAAAGACGCTCGATGATGTGAAGCGGGCCGCCGACGAGTACAACAAGATTGCCGCGGCCGCGAAGAAGGAAGGCATTCAGCAGGGCCTTCACAACGAAGGCTTTGAGATGACGTCGGTGGGCGGCCGCCGGACCTACGACATCCTGCTCGAACTGCTCGACCCGTCACTCGTGAAATTCCAGTTCCAGATGTCCACGATCAGCCGCGGCTTCGTGGCGGCGGACTACTTCGCAAAGTACCCCGGCCGGTTCTATTCGATGCACGTGCAGGACGTGGACTTGAAGTCGAAGAAGGCTCAGGGCCCCGATGATGACGGCCGCGGCGTTCAGGTACCCGTCGGTCAGGGCAGTATCGACTGGACCAAGACCTTCAAGGCCGCGAAGGACGCCGGGGTCACCAGCTACTACGTCGAACAGACGATGGCGTTCACGAAGGAAAGCGTCGAGTACCTCAAAAAGCTCAAGGTCTGACTCGCCAACACGGGGCCCGACCCCGAAGGCCCGACCCCGAAAAAAAAGGGCACTTTGTGGCGATGTTGGCCGTGTGCTAGCCTTAGCCCCCCGCTCAGCCGTAGGCTCGGGCGGGGCCTAAGGGAGAACGACACGCCATGGCGCCCAAAGCCGCTCAGCGGTCGACTCAGCCCCGTCGCACCAACGGCCTCGTTTCGCGGGGCGCTTCTCCCGTCAAAAGCAGTACATCGCGCGGCGCGCCGCCGCCGGCTGGCCGCGGTGTCGTTTCACTCCCGCGCCAAAGGGACACTGCCATGAAGACATCCGACGACGCCCGCTCGAAGAACAGCATCGAGGAGGCCAGCCGGCTGGTCGCCGATCCGGCCGGCGGCGCGAGTCTGGACAAAGTGCGGGACATCCTCTTCGGCGTGCAGATGCGCGACTACGAGCGGCGGTTCGCGCGCCTCGAAGAGCGACTGCTCAAGGACACGTCGGACCTCAAGGACGAGGTCAAAAAGCGCGTGGACGCGCTCGAGCAGTACATCCGGAACGAGACGGGATCGCTGGCCGATCGTCTCAAGACGGAGCGGGAGGAGCGCGTCGACGGCGCCGCCGAGGCGATGCGGGAGCTGCGCGAGTCGTCTCGCGCACACGAAAAGCGCGCCTCGCAGCTGGACGAACAGCTCTCCCGGAGCCAGCGCGACCTCCGCGAACAGATCCTCGACCAGCATCGGCGTCTCAGCGACGACATCCGTCAGCGTGTGGACGACGTGCTGGCCGCGCTCGCGCGCGAGACCGAGACGCTGCGCGCGGACAAGACGGACCGGGCCACGCTGGCGTCGCTCCTGACCGAGATGGCCATGCGGCTCACCGACGAGCTGCGCATCCCGGGAGCCGAGGATGGCGGGAACGGCTGATGCCCCGCCGAACGGGGGCACTCATGCCGCCTTCGACGACGATCGGCCGCCAAAGGGCGATGGACTCGCCGAACTGCGGTCTCTGATCGTCGGACCCGACCACGAGTTGCTCGGGAGTCTGAAAGCTCGCCTCGACGATCCCGCGATCCGTACCGCCGACGTCAGTGAGGTGCTGCCAGACGCGATTGCCCTCCGAGGCAAGGACCAGCACCTCGCGCGCGCGCTGGCGCCCACGCTCGAAGACGCGATCACCACATCCGTGCGGAGAAATCCGCGCCCGCTGGCTGACGCGCTCTTTCCAATCATCGGTCCCGCCATTCGAAAGGCCATCGCCCACACGCTCAGCGGGATGATGGAGTCGTTCAACCGCACCCTCGAGCTCAGTCTGTCGTGGCGCGCGGTGCAGTGGCGGTGGACGGCGCTCCGCACCGGCAGGTCGTTCGCAGAAGTGGCGCTGCTCGATACGCTCATCTATCGCGTGGAGCAGGTGTTTCTGATCCATCGCGAGAGCGGCCTGCTGCTTCTCCACACGTCACTCGCGCACGGCGCCGTGCAGGATGCTGACCAGGTATCGGCGATGCTCACGGCGATCCGGGACTTCGTGCACGATTCGTTCGGCGGCCGGCCTGGGCTCACACTCGACGGTTTGCGTATCGGTGATCTCACCGTCTACATCGCTCAGGGTCCGCACGCCATCCTGGCTGGAGTCGTCCGCGGGACGCCCCCGCGTGAGCTGCGCGTCAGCGTCGAGGAAGCGCTCGAGGCGATTCATTTCCAGCACGCCGCGGATCTCGAGTCGTTCAACGGCGATGCGGCGCCGTTCGAAGCGGCGCGGCCCATCCTCGAGGCGTGTCTGAGCAGCGGGTATCGTCCCGTGCGCAAGGGTGTGTCGTATGGCCGGTGGATTCTTCTTGGCGTGCTCGTCCTGGCGGCGGTGGTCTGGTTGTGGTCGTCGTATCAGGCCAACCGCCAATGGCGCGCGTACGTCGACCGGCTCCAGGCCACGCCCGGCATCGTCGTGGTCGATGCGAGCCGTCGATACCATCTCGTGGGCCTGAGAGATCCGCTAGCGCCCGATCCGCAGGCGATGCTCGCAGCGTCCGGCATCCCGATCGATCGCGTGGACGCGCGCTGGGAGCTGTATCAGGCCATCGATCCGGCGATCGTGCTGGAGCGCGCGAAGCACGTATTGCGTCCGCCCGGCACTGTCGCTTTACAGCTGAAGGACGGCGTGCTGATCGCAGCCGGCGCGGCGACGGCGCGCTGGATTGGCGAGAGCGAACGGCTGGCGCCGATGATTGCCGGTATTTCCCGCTACGATACCAGCGGCGTGATCGAGCCGGACCTGAAGTCCCTCCGCGAGCAGATTCAGCGGATGTCGCCGATCTTCGAGAAGGGCACGACCCGTCTGGCGGCCGGGCAGGACGTGGTCGTCCGGCAGCTCGGTGGGCTGATCGACTTGCTCGATACGCTGGCGAGACCGCTGCCAACTCGCGTCCGCGTCGAAGTGACCGG
>JBKPMA010000712.1:0-2614 GCA_046731935.1 Acidobacteriota bacterium | reverse complement strand
GGCCGATACCGGCCCAGGAGAGCATTGAGGCTGGCTATCGTGCTGGTGAAGAGCCGAGTCGTGTCCCGCCTGGGATCGGCGCCTGCTTCATCGAGCACTCGCCGCGCCTCGGTGCCCAGGTCGGACTTGACCAGCGCCTCGAACCGCTCCCAGAAGAGCTCCCTCCGGCTCTGGGCCGTGCCTAACGAGGCAGCACGTTCGAGCTCGGCGCTTGCAGCGGGATAAGCGCCGAGGTTGAGTAACGCGCGACCGAGGTACTCGTGTGACCGCCGGTCGTTAGGTGCGACGGCCACCCATCGCTCTGCCAGCGCGCGAGCCTCCTCGAGACTTGCGCGGGAGCTGGCCCGCGATTCGCGGACTACCTCGTCGTACGTATCGACACCGGGAACGTTCAGATGAACGAGCCGCGGGATCGTGAGCACGCTGTCGCCGTCTCGCTTCACCGGAGAAACGAACCAGCACTCCCCGGTGACGGGAGAGCATCCATCGCGAGACTCCGCGAAGAGCATGGCGAACAGCGGCCGGTACGCAGCGCGGTAGGTAGGGTCCAGATCGACTGCGTGGCGAGTCGGAGCAAGCGACGGCTCTGCATTGGTCACCCCCAGTCGTTCAGTTGAACGCGTCCTAGATTGCTCGCGTTGGGACTTTGGATCAATAGCTGGCCCGTGCCTAACGCGCTTCTTCCTTGGGGCCGAACAGGAGGATCCACAGCAGGAAGATCACCACGGCGACGAGAAAGCCGCCGCCGACCATGAGCAGCCAGTTCAGGACGGGAACGTCGATCCGCCAGCCGACCCAGAACACACCAGCGGCCGCGAGCCCAATGCCCACGATCTTCAGGTGGTCGAGCAACGTCGGAGGTGGCGCCGGTCCGACGTCGACCGGATCGTCGGGGAGGGTGACGTCGGGTCCCTGTGGATCATACAGAACCAGCCCATGCTCGCGCGCGAGCTCGACAATCGCATCGATGACGGCGTTGCCCGCTCCCCAGCGAATACTCAGGAGCAGGACGCGGTCCGTTTGCTCCGGCGGCATATCCGCCCAGGGCCCATCGTCAGACTCGGGAAACCGCCGGAGCAATTCGTTCGACACCGTGGCGATCGCTGGGCTTGGCTCGAACGCGCTGTCGTCGCTGCGGTCGTAGTACGCCTGGAGGAGGCGCTCCGCCTCGTCCGAGTCGGCGACGACAGGCGCCTTCCAAAGAACCAGCGTCATGCTCATGCGGAGACGCTAGCGCTACCCCGCGCGCGTCACTAGAGGGCGGGAGACGGCAATGGCGCATCGCTGACTCACGAACGTAGCTTGTCCGACGTGACGACCGACGAGAGAACGTTCGACGCGATCGTGATCGGCTCCGGGATCTCCGGCGGTTGGGCCGCCAAGGAGCTCTGCGACCACGGCCTCAAGACGCTCGTGCTCGAGCGCGGTCGAGACGTGCAGCACGTCAAAGATTATCCCACCGCGAACATGGCGCCGTGGGAGCTGCCGCATCGCGGCTACAACCCGCGCAAGCTGATCGACGAGAATCCGCTCATCAGCAAGGCGGCCGGGTACGGTGAGTCCACCGCACACTTTTTCGTGAAGGACGCAGACCATCCGTACGTCCAGGAAAAGCCCTTCGACTGGATTCGCGGCTACCAGGTGGGCGGCAAGTCGCTCATCTGGGGACGCGCGACGCAGCGGTGCAGCCGGCACGAATTCGTCGCGCCCGAGAAGCTCGGCTACGGCATGAACTGGCCGATCACGTACGAAGACGTCGCGCCGTGGTATTCACACGTCGAGCAGTTCATCGGCGTGTGCGGCAACTACGATCACCTGGACGCGATGCCTGACGGCGACTTCCTTCCGCCGTTCGACTTCAATTGCGTCGAGAAGCACATGAGCGACGCGATTCACGCGCGGTACGGGAACCGCCGGGTGGTGCAAGGACGCTGGGCACACCTCTCGAAGCCAAAGCCGATCCACCTCCAGCAGGGTCGCGGCACCTGCCAGGCGCGCAATCTCTGCATGCGAGGCTGTCCGTTCGGGGGATACTTCAGCTCCAACTCATCTACGCTACCGTGGGCCGCGAAAACCGGGAACCTCACGGTCCGTCCGCACTCGGTCGTGCACTCGATCGTCTACGACCCGAAGACCGGTAAGGCGTCTGGTGTACGCGCCATCGACGCGAACACGCACGAGCAGCTCGAGTACAAGTCGCGCGTCGTCTTCGTGAACGGCTCGGCGCTCAACTCCACGCTCGTGCTGCTCAACTCCACGTCGTCGCGATTCCCCCGCGGCCTCGGGAACGACAGCGGCCTTCTCGGCAAGTATGTCATGCACCACAACTATCGCGTGGCGGGGCACGGACGCATCGACGGCTTCACCGACAAATACTTCTTCGGACGTAATCCAACCGAGTGCATCCTGGTGAACTTCAGGAACCTCGGAAGGCAGGACACGGATTTTGTCGGCGGCTACACGACATTTACCGGCGCCTATCGCGAGCGCGGCGTGGAAACGGACGACCTCGCGGGCGAGGCCTTCAAGGACGCGCAGACGAAGCCTGGACCCTGGGGCATCTACATGTACATGCAGGGCGAGACCATCCCCAAGGAGTCCAACCACGTCCGCC
>JBKPMA010000711.1:0-5892 GCA_046731935.1 Acidobacteriota bacterium | reverse complement strand
TCCTTGGTGAAGAGGTTGCCGCCGCTGCCGGCTTTACAGCGAATGGCGCCATCCACCGCTTCGTACTGATCGACTGCGCCTTTCCAGCCGTCGAGCGACTTGCCGTCGAAGAGGCGCTTGAACGTTCCGCGTTCGCGATCGTGAAGGAACTGAAGCGCCTCGCCTGCGCTCACTTCGCGGTACTCCACCCGGCGAAAGCGCACCTCGTCGCCGCGGCCGCGCAGCGCCACTGAACCGGTACGAGGCAGTGGTCCCGGTCCCATCAGGCCCGTCACCCGCTCGTGGTCCACGCGGCGCGAGCCATCGACGAACACGCTGACCACCTCGCCGACCTGGATGACACGAAGCGTGTGCCACTTCGCGTCCGCGGCGCGTCCCTGCTGATCGATGGGAATCTGCCCGCCGCGGATGAACACGTCGGTCGTCCCCGCGGTGCCGGTCTTGTATTCGAGCTTGAGCTCGATGTCAGCGATCTCCCGATCGCTCGCCACCGGGCTCCCGAAGCCGTCGGTGACCAGCTCTCCCCCCGACACCGACCAGTGGCGATCGATGGCACCGGCGCTGTCCGCGCTGCCGTCGGGTCCCACGCTGTGCCACCCGGCAGTGTCCGTACCACTAAAGAGCGGCGTGAATGTGGCCGGAGCCTCGGCCTTCTGCGGAGACGCCGACACGTCGGCGATCACCAGGGCACACAATGCAGCGAGAGCGAACAGCATGACGCGAATACGGACGTGAATCAGCACCAGACCTCCAGGACGCGCAGCTTAACAGAGGCGGCGCGAGGTGTCGCGGGGCGCGGTCAGTGGTGGGTGTGTGAGGCCGCGAGCCGATCGGCGAGAACGCCGACGGTGAGGGCGTAGGCGTTGGCGCAGTTATAGCGGAGGATGGCGCCGTAGTTCGGATAGACGAGAAACCGGCGCGTGCCGGCGGTCACGAGCGACGCGTTGAGTTCCGCTTTGGGCAGTGCGCGTCCGTGCAGCCCGCGCACGCCGAGATCCTGCCACTGGCTCAAGGAGAGCGGCACGGTCATGTCCCGTTCCGCGCGGCAGCCTTCCGTGCGGAGGGGCGCGCCCAGCATCACGGCATCCTGCGCAGCGGCCGTCACGGTCGCTTCCCGGCCCCACGGCTGCCCGGACGTCCACCCGTTCTCTTTCAGGTAGTTGGCGATCGACGCGAAGACGTCCGGCGACGAGGTCCAGATGTCTTTCCGTCCGTCGCCGTCGAAGTCCTGGGCGTACTTGAGATAGCTGGACGGCATGAACTGCACCTGCCCCATCGCGCCCGCCCACGATCCGCGCAGATGTTCGGGCTCGATGTCGCCGCGATCGATGATCGTCAAGGCATCGAGCAGCTCGCTGCGGAAGAACGGCCTGCGGCCGTCCCACGCCAACGTCGCAAGAGCGGCCACCGTCGGCCGCACGCCAGTGAATCGCCCGAGATTGGATTCGAGCGCCCAGACCGCCACGATCGTCGTCGCGGGCACCCCATACTGATCCGCGATCTTTGCGAGCAGATCATGATGCTGCGCCAGTTGCCGGCGCGTGTCGCGCATCAGGTGCGGCGTCAGGCGGCGCTTGATGTACGCGTCCAGGTCCAGCTTGAATTCGGCCTGCGTGCGATCGCGCTCGACCACCACCGGCAGCGGTTCGAGCTCAGTGAACGCCGCGTCGACGGTGGACGCCTTGATCCCGCGCGCAAGGGCCTCGCCGCGGACGGTATCGAGGAACTGCGGGAAGGAGGGCCGTTCGATGGCAGCGGCGTCGGTTGGCGCGGCGCTGAGCGCCGCCGCGGGCGGATCGGGCGGCGTCTGCGCGTCTAGATCGGCGACGGTGGCACAAGCTGCCACCGATGCCAGAAGGAGCAGAGTGCGCAGAGTCACTGGAGTACAGATTGTCGGACCAGAACGGACGGCGCGATAGTGCTCGTCCGGCTCGCCGACACAGGGCGCACGGGCCGGGCTCATGGCGTACGGCTCACGGCGCACGGATCACACGCCCTCCGCCCGCCTTTGCCCGCTACGCGCTCTTTCTCGCCCCAATCCTGTGCAGCGCCTGTGATGCGAGGTCGGCCACCTCACCACTCTTGTCGCGCGACAGCTCCTGCAAGGCGGGCACGGCGCGATCGTCGCCGACGAGCCCGAGAATCTCGGCGAGTCCCTCGCGCACGTTACTGTCTTTGTGAGCCGTGAATGGGAACAGGTCGGGTACCTGGTCGTGCGTGAGCTCGAGCAGGTACTCGCGCGACTCACGATTGGTCCGGCGATCGCCGAGTCCGTCCACGACGGCCGTGAGGAACTCTTTCCGCCCGAGGCGATAGAGTGCCCAGGCCTGGGCATCCAGCAGCTTGGCGTCCTTCGTCCGCAGCCGATCCGTCGAAATCTCGTTCAACGTGGATGGATCCGCGATCCGCGCCAGGCCTTCGTACGCGTGCAGCGCGAGCGCGGCATCCGTATTCGCCTTCTCGTGCATGAACAGGTCTTTCGACGAGGGGTCGCCGATGAAGGCGAGCGCACCGATCAGCAGCTCCCGGAACACGCGATCGATCGTGTGTCCGGTGACCGCCATCTCCTTGGTGTATTGCTCCGTGAGTTGAGGGACCGCCGCCGCGTACCGAAGGCGCCCGATGGTGTAGACGACTTCGTTCCTCACTTTGGCGTCGCCGTAGCTGATGAGCTCGGCCAGCTGCGGGCCGACCGATGCGTCGCCGATCTTCCGCAGCGCACGCGCGGATTCGAAGCGAACGGCATTCACCTTGTCGCCGCGCAAGGCGGTCGCCAGATCGCTCACGGCATCCTTGGCGCGGAGGATCCCGAGCGAGCGTGCCGCCTTCCCTCGGAGCCCGGCGTCGGCATCCTCGCGCAGCCGCTGGCGGAGCGCGTCCGTCACCGACTGCTCAACGTGCAGGTCGGGCTCGATGACGACCTCTCCCCATTCGTCGGACCACGGATTGAAGAAGGTGCCGACCTTGTTCAGCGTGACGACGAGCCCGCTCTCGCGGGGCAGGTACGCAGTCGTCATGCCTTCGATCGCGCGGTCGCGGATGTCCTTCTCGGCGTCGGACGAGAGCGTCACGAACCCGGGCACCGCGCGCGGATCCTGCATCTGCTGCAGCGCGATGACGATGGCGCGCCGCACCGAGGCATCGGTGTCGCCGATGGCGGCCACGAGGTCCGGCGTGGCCCGCTGGATCTTGTTCTGACCGAGCGACGCTGCGGCCTCTTTCCGGCGCACCGGATCCGGATTCTTGAGATCGTAAATCATGGCGTCGGCAGGCACCTGCCGCGTCGTCTGCGCGAAGACCGCGGGCGCGGTCAGAAACACGAGCGCGAGCGCGACGGCCGCTGACCAGGGCCGCGCGTTCCACCTGCCAAGGGGGGTGTCGGTCGAGAACATCCTGCCTCCGTTCGAGAGAAGGGGAGCCAGCCCATGTGCGGGGGCTGCAGTACTTTACCTCGTTTTTTCGTCACGGTTCGACGCTTGCGGGGTTCTGAGGCTTCAGATACGTTACTGGTCGCCGCGTCTCGCGACGCCGGAGGAGGCCAGACACGATGGGCATCATGGACTTCATCAAGGGTGAGCTGCTCGAAGTCATCGAGTGGACGGATGACTCGCGCGACACGCTGTCGTTCCGCTTTCCTGACGATGACAAGGCGATCAAGCGCGGCGCACAGCTCATCGTACGCGAGTCCCAGATGGTGCAGTTCGTGTATCTGGGCGAATTCGCCGACACGTACGGGCCTGGCAAACACACGCTGACCACCGACAACATCCCGGTGCTCACGAAGCTCAAGTCGTGGAAGTACGGCTTCGAGTCGCCCTTCAAGGTCGACATCTACTTCGTCACGACGCGCCTGTTCACAGGCAACAAGTGGGGCACGTCGAACCCGATCATGATGCGCGACGACGACTTCGGAATCGTCCGCGCGCGCGCGTTCGGCACATTCGACTTCAAGATCGTCGATCCCAGGCTGTTCCTGAAGGAAGTGGCCGGTTCGGATCAGAACTTCCGGCTCGACGAGTTCTCGGACGCCATGCGCTCCCGCATCGTCAGCATCTTCAGCGATGCGCTGGCGTCGTCGAAAGTGCCGGTGCTCGACGTCGCGACGAGATACGGCGAGCTCGGCGACGCGCTGCTGCCCCTCATCAATCCCGTCGTCACGACGAAGTACGGGCTCGAAATCACCAGCTTCATCGTCGAAAACGTGTCGGTGCCGCCTGAGGTCGAAGAGGCCATCGACAAGCGCTCCAGCATGGCCGCCATCGGAAATCTGAACGACTACGTGAAGTATCAGATGGGCAAAGGCATCAGTCAGCCCGGCGGGGCGGGCGCGGCCGGCATGGCGAGCGAGCTTGCGGTCGGCTTCGGCATCGCACAACAGTTGATTCAGCAGACCGGCGTCACCCAGCCGGCGACGGTTCCCGTGGCCGGTGGTGCGGCGGCGGCAGCGCCTACCGTTGCAGATCTGCTGGCGCCGGCCGATGTGGCCAAGGCTCTCGGCGTCTCAGAGGAAGACGTCATGTCGATCATCACGTCCGGCGAGCTGACCGCAAAGAAGATCGGCGCGAGTTACCGGATCAAGAGGTCGGCACTCGACGAATACCTGAGCAAGTGATCTTGCCATTGACGGTTGCAGATTAACGATTGAAGATTCGCCCTCACCATTACTCCCTGTCCGCGCAATGTCTGACCTGGCTGCAATCGCAAAGCACGCCTGTCCTGCGTGCGGCGCCCCGGCCGAATGGAATCCGGCCAAGCAGCGCCTCGTCTGCCCATTCTGCGGCACCGAAGCGCCGTTCGACGTGAACGCGGCGACCGGCGTCATCGAGGAAATCGACCTCGTCAAAGCGCTGCGGGACATGCCCGACGATCTGCGCGGCTGGAAGGCCGAGAAGCGCAGCGTCCAGTGTCAGAGCTGCAAGGCGGTGATGGTCTTCGACCCGACCCGTGTCGGGCAGAACTGCGATTTCTGCGGATCCCCGGCGCTCGTCGATTACAAGGAGCTGAAAGACCCGATCCGGCCGCAGAGTCTGCTGCCGTTCAAGGTCAGTCAGACACAGGTCCGCGAGAACATCCGCCGGTGGTACGCGAGCAAATGGTTCGCGCCGAATGCGTTCAAGGCCAAGGCGCTCGTCGACACCGTCAAGGGTGTCTACGTGCCGTACTGGACGTTCGACGCGCAGGTGCACTGTCCGTGGTGGGCCGACGCGGGCTACTACTACTACACGACCGAGACGTTCCGGAACAACCAGGGTCAGACCGAGACGCGGCAGGTGCAGCATGTCCGCTGGGAGCCCGCCTCTGGCGTCATCGATCACTTCTTCGATGACGAGCCCGTGCCAGGCACGCAAGGCGTGGATGCGGGACTGCTGCGAGCGGTCGAGCCGTTTCCGACGACCGAGCTGGTGCCATACGACACAGCGTTTCTGTCGGGGTTTGTCGTCGAGCACTACCAAATCGTTCTGATTGATGCAGCGAAACGTTCGCAGGAGCAGATGCACCAGAAGTTGATGGGCCTGTGCGCCCAGCAGGTGCCTGGTGACACGCAGCGGAACCTGCGCATCGACCCGGTGTACTCCGGACAAACCTTCAAGCACGTGCTCGTGCCGATCTGGCTGCTTGCGTATACCTATGGAGCGAAGCGGTTCCAGGTCGTCGTGAACGGCTACACCGGTGTCATCTCCGGGCAGTATCCGAAGAGCATTTGGAAGATCCTGTTCGTCGGGTTGATCATTCTGGTGATCCTGCTGCTCGTGCTGCACGGGACCCGGTAACCGCGCGAAGGCCGATCCGGCAGACTCTGGAGTATGCTTCGCGTGGCGGCTGCCGCGATTCGAGAGGCGTCCTGATGGAGTTCTACTATCACGAGGTCTACCGCGACGTGCTGATCCTGCG
>JBKPMA010000710.1:0-4372 GCA_046731935.1 Acidobacteriota bacterium | reverse complement strand
GATCAGTAATGTGTGCGCGCCGCGCACCAGCAGCGGTCTGATCCCCAGCCGGATGCGATTGCGATCGTCGGCTGGAGCAACACGCGACCACAACGCTTTGGGCACCACGCCGAACATCGCCCCGCCGTCCAGTGCGAATTGACCATCGCTGAGGGAAACGAGCTCGAGATCCCCAACCGTGTTCGTCGCCGCGCTCATCGGGAGGATTTCTGGAAGACCCGTTCCACGATGCGGCTCGCGGCGGAGTACGGGTCGATCCGGCGTGCGGCGATCGACGCTGTCAGAGCGGCGAGGTCGTCTTCGGCGATCGCGGCGTGCACTTCATCGGTCCAGCGAGCGGCCAACGCTTCGCGCAGCTGAAATTCGGCTCGCGCCCGGCGGCGCTGTTCGGTATTCACGTCCGACGCCGCCCGAAATCGATCCACGGCCTCGAGCAGCTCCGACACGCCGTCGCCCGACGTGGCCTGGGTCTTCACGATGGGCGCCTCCCGGCTCCCATCCGGTGCGGAGGCGCGCAGCGACTCGATGGCGGCCACTGTCCGCTCGGCTCCTGGATAGTCACACTTGTTGACGACGAACACGTCCGCGATCTCCATGATGCCGGCCTTGATCGCCTGAACCTCGTCTCCGGCGCCGGGGACCGCGACGACGATCGACACATCCGCCGTCCGCACGACGTCGACCTCGCCCTGACCGACACCGACGGTCTCGATGATCACCGGATCGAACCCTGCGGCGTCGAGCACCGCCGCGGCGTCGCCTGTGGCGCGCGCCAGCCCTCCCAGGTGGCCGCGCGTGGCCATGCTGCGGATGAACACACCTTCGTCGTTGGCGTGTGCCTGCATCCGGACGCGGTCACCGAGCACAGCACCTCCGGTGAACGGGCTCGATGGATCGACCGCAATCACTCCGACCCGGCGGTCGGCCGCACGCAGTTCACGCGTCATCCGATCGACGAGCGTGCTCTTCCCCGCTCCGGGCGGCCCCGTCACGCCAATGAGGTACGCGCGGCCGCCAAAGGCGTGGAGAGCCGCGATCAAGGCGTTCGCGGCTGGTGCGCCGTCCTCCACGACCGATATGGCTCGCGCGATCGCCCGGGCGTCGGCTGCGCGGACTCGATCGGCGAGTGAAGAGAGGCTGGTCATCAGGCGAGCAACTGCCGGGCGATCACGAGCCGCTGGATCTCGCTGGTGCCTTCGCCGATCGTGGTCAGCTTGACGTCGCGGAAATACTTCTCGGCGGGATAGTCCTTCACGAATCCGTAGCCGCCATGAATCTGCACCGAGTCTTCGGCGGCGCGCACCGCGATCTCGCTCGCGTACAGTTTCGCCATCGACGACTCGAGCGAGGTGCGCCGGCCTTGATCCTTCAGGTGCGCTGCGCGATAGGTCAGGAGGCGGGCCGCTTCGATTCGCGTGGCGTTGTCCGCCAGTTTCCATTGAATCGCCTGGAACGCGGCGATCGGCTGGCCAAACTGCCTGCGTTCCACGGCATAGTCGCGGGCAGCTTCGAATGCCCCTTGCGCCAGCCCCACCGACAGCGCGGCAATGCCGATCCGCCCGGCGTCGAGCACTTGCAGCGCGTTGATATAGCCCTGACCTTCCTCACCCACCAGCGCGTCGAGCGGCACGCGGCACCGGTCGAACACGACTTCGCTCGTATCGCTGGCCCGCATCCCCAGCTTGTCTTCCTTGCGTCCCGCGCTCATGCCCGGGGTCCCGCGCTCGACGACGAATGCGGAGATGCCCTTGGCGCCGCTCGTCCGGTCTGTGACGGCCATGACGACCATGACGTGTCCCGAGCGGCCGTTCGTAATGAACGTCTTCGAGCCCGAGATGACCCATTCATTCCCCTCGCGCACGGCGGTCGTCCGCGTGCCCGCCGCGTCGCTGCCAGCCGTTGGTTCGGTCAGTCCCCAAGCGCCTAGCCACTCACCGCGGGCGAGCGGTTCGACGTACCGCCGCTTCTGCGCTTCGCTGCCGAACATGAACAGATGTGCGGTACAGAGCCCGTTGTGGGCTGCTATCGACAGGGAGACCGACGGATCGACGCGCGCGAGCTCTTCGATGCAGATGCAATAGTCGATGGCCGACATGCCGGCGCCGCCGTACTCCTGGGGGAACTGAATGCCGGTGAGCCCGAGCGCGGCAAGTTTCGGAATCAGGCTGTCGGGAAAGTGCTGGGCCTCGTCCCACTCGCGCACGTGAGGGCGGATCTCGGCCTCGGCGAACTCGCGCACTGCATTTCGCAGCAGTACCTGGTCGTCCGATAGCCGGAAATCCATGCGCGAATTATGACATCACGGGAGTCCAGCGGGCGACGGCCCGCAAGAGTCGCAGAGAGCCGCTATGATGGTTGCGGAGCGCAGGCGGTGAGAGGCCGAATGACACGACACATTACGCATGCGGGACTTGCAGCGCTGGTGCTTCTGCTCGGCGCAGGACCCGCGCGTGCGGATCTCACGGGATTCATCGGCGGGTCGAACCAGAGTCAGTCCCCTGGTGCCGTCGTCTCCTCGAATCCCGAGCACAGCTTCCGCACGACCACCGGGTTGGCCGTTGGATTCGGATTGTTGATCGTGGGGTTCGAAGTCGAGTGGGCGCACACCGGCGGCGACTCCCTTGGAGACAATGCCTGCAGCGACGTCAGAGTGACGTGTGTCCCGTCGCTCACGACGGTGATGGGCAACCTGCTGGTGCAGACGCCGCGCGGCGTGCTCCCCCTTCAGCTCTACGGAACTGTTGGCGCTGGGGGCTACCGCGAGCGCTATTCACCGTTCGATCAGAACGACTACGGCTTCGGCACGAACCTGGGGGGCGGCGCGAAGATCAATCTCGTCGGTCCGCTCCGCCTCCGGCTCGACTACCGCATCTTCAAGCTCGGGAACGATTCGTACCATGGCACGCCGCAACGGTTCTACGCGGGCGCCAATATCTCGTTCTGAGCACCCCGTACAAGCGAACGGCCCGGCACGCGGGCCGGGCCGTCGAGTCGTTCGAACCTCCGCCCTACTTCTGAGGCGGCGGTGTCGTTGCGGCTGGCTGGGCCGGCGTGGTCGTGGCAGGCTGAGGCGCGCTCGAGCCTGCCGATGCCGTTGCGGCTGCGCCGAAATCCTGCACGAGCTGCAGATTGACCTTGTTCAGACCAGCCGCGAACGAATCGCGGTAGGTCGGAAAGATCGCCTGCACTTCGGTCGGGAACACTTCATAGAGGATCTTGGCGACGGTGTAATCGACGCCCTTCGCGGCCGGCACGATGACGGCGACGTAGAGCACGTTGCCGCTCGGGCCCGGGTCGGTCGATTTGAAAATCTTCCAACCGTTTGCCTGCTGACGGCGCTCCGGCTTGTCTGACTTCGACAAGGCCTGGTGCAACTTAGCCATAACCGACTCGAAGTCCGCCGTCTTGTCCGGCTTGACCTGCATGAGAATCAGGCCGGCATCGCCGTCAAATGTGAGTCCCGGTTGCGCGGGCTGTGCGGGCTGAGCCCCGGGCGACGCGGGGGCTGGTGTTTGAGGAGCGGGCGCCTGAGTGGCCGGCGCGGCGGGCGCGGGCGCAGCCTGCGCAAAGGCCGGCGCGGTCGCGGCAACGGTGAAACCTGCGGCCACGAAGGCCCCGACAATGAACGTCCGGGGGCCCTGTGCCCACCGGCTCTGAACCTTGCGCATCGACTCTTCCTCCTTCGATCCGTGACGAAAACGAGAACGCCTACTCTAGCGTAAAGATGGGCTCGGCGGAACCCCTCGCCCTGAAAACCAGCCCATCAAACGTTCCGTCATCTCCTATTTACACCCTCTGTTCACACAAACGCTACCATCACCTCATTCGCAACGAGCATGCCGTCTCTGGTGAGACGCAGCCGACCGCCGTCACGAACAGCCCGGCCCGCGTCGATATGCGGCGCGAGCGCGTCACCAAATCGTGCCCATGCGTCGATGCGGTACCGACGGCCCGTGGCATCGAGATCGATGCCGTCCGTCAATCGCAGCCCGGTGAACAGCGCCTCTTCCAGACACTGCTCTGACGTGCGTACCTGGCGCTCCGCTTCCACGTCCTCACCCGCGTGAACGCGCCGGATGTAGTCCTCGGTACTCGACACCTTCCTCGTTCGGACCGCCCCTCGCGTGGAATGAGCGCCGCATCCAAACCCGAGCCACGCGCCGTCCTGCCAGTACTTCAGATTGTGACGGGACACGGCACCGCCCCTGGACACGTTGGAGATTTCGTATTGCACGAACCCTGCCCGATCCAGCCGCTCGAGTGCCCACAGGTACATGTCTGCGGCGTCGTCGTCGGGCACCTGCGACCATTCGGCCCTGGCCATCGCCTCGCGAAGTGGCGCGTTTGGATATAACTCGAGCAGGTAGAGGGA
>JBKPMA010000709.1:0-4373 GCA_046731935.1 Acidobacteriota bacterium | reverse complement strand
GTGCTGACCGCCCAGACCGTCAGCTGCAATCGTCCGACGAACGCCAGGTCCTGCACGCCCTGCAGCACCGCGTTGAAGACGCGGGCAGGAAAGAGCGCGACGAACGCACCGACCACCAGCAACATCGGCACACGCACGGCGTCCCACTCACCCGGGAGGACCCACCACGCGAGCGCCGCGGCCAGAATGACAACCGGCACCTGCAGCCAGACGATCCGCCAGACGCGTGCCATCAGCGGCGCGAGATCGGGACGCTCGCCCAGCGGCCGCGCGCCGGCGACGTACGCGGTTTCCCGTGGCAACAGCGTGACGACGCCGAGATCCAGCAGGCCGAGAAAGTTCACGACCTGCGTGATCATCAGCCAGAGACCGAGATCGTGCTGACCGATGTGACGCAGCAGGAACGGCGTCAGCCACAGACCCGCGATCGTGACCGCGGCCAGATGCAGGTATCCAAAACTGAGCCCGCCGAGGAAGCGTGAGGTCCGGCTCACGCGGCGACCCCGGAGCGACGTATCGCCTCACGATGGAGCCTGTCGAGGCCTTCGGCAAACCTGACCGGCGAGAATCGCTGCTCGGCGCGTGTTCTCGCCGCAGCGCCGAGCGCCGCCCGCATCCGCTCGTCACGCGCGCAGCGCTCGATTGCGCGCGCGAGATCCTGCGCGTCCCCGGCGGTATGGATCGACGCCACGTCATCGTCGGCCACTTCCGCGACTCCACCGAGCCGTGTCGCTACCACGGCGCGGCCGCAGGCCATCGCTTCGGCCACGACCAGTCCGAAGGGCTCGGGAGCCGTGCTCGCGTGGACGACGATATCGAGGGCGCGATACACCGGCGCGGGGTTGCTTTGGAACGGCACGAAGCCGAGATGGGCGCTCACGCCCATGGAAAGCGCGAGCGAACGGAGCGCATCGGTCTGGATCTGTGCCGCGGCACTTCGATAGACGGGACTTCCGACAATGTAGCCTCGGATGGGCAGCCGAGGCGTCAGCTGCGCGAATGCGCGGATGAACGTGTCGTGGCCCTTCCACCGTGCGTAGGTCGCCACGAGTCCCACGCGTACGACATCGGCCGGCGGCAGTCCAGCGAGCGCGTCGAGATCCGCACGGGCGCCTGCCGGTGTGAAGTGAGCGAGGTCGACGGCATTCGGCAGCACGGCGATGTCATTCCGACCCAACGCCTGCGCCGCGTCGCGCGCGACATCCTCCGAGTTGGCGGCGATGAGGGCCGGTCTGTCGGCGTAATGCCTCAGGAGCCGTCGTGACACACGGCGTGATCCGACGTAGTCGTGGAGATGCCACACGAGCGGAGGCGATGCCGCACGAGCGGAGAGCACGTGCATCTTGATGCCATTCGAGTGCACGACGTGTGGCTGCCACGACTGGATTGCGGCGGTGAACCGCCGGGAATATGAGAGCAGCGGTGCCGCGGATGCTGCCAGAGCGGCCATCGTTGCGACTGAAGCCTGCGACTCGCCGGCGCGGCCGAACCCGGGCGGCAAGGGCAGCGGCAGGATGTCGCCGCCAACCTTCGAGGCGGCTTCGGTGAGGGGCCCGTCTTCGACCGTCAGGACACCCGCCGTACCGCCCCCGTCGACGGTCGCACGGACCATGTCCACGAGCACGCGCTCCGCGCCGCCGAGATGTCCGGACGTGCTGAGGAAGAGCACGCGCATCGAACCAGTTACCCCAGGCCGCACCACTCGCGGCCACCTGTCCGGATCGCCCGCGGCTTGTCAGGCCCGGGGCGGTTGCGGCTGTTCCGTAGCGCGCGCGTAGTAGCGGCTGTATTCCTTCCGGTAGTACGTCGAGTAGTAGTACGGATTCCCTTCGATGTCCACCCGATTCAACACGGCACCGATGATGTGCGCGTGCACCGCGTGCAGCTGATCGATGGCCGCACGCGCCGTCTGCCGACTCGTCTGGTCGGCGCCGACGACGAAGAGGACGCCGCTCGCGCCGTTCGCGATCACCGACGCATCCGCGACCGCCAGGACGGGCGGCGAATCGATGATCACCCAGTCGAAATGTTCGGCGAGCGTGGCGAAGTACTCATCGCAGCGCTTCGATCCCAGCAGCTCCGCGGGATTGGGCGGAATCATGCCCGCTGGCAGCACGGCGAGATTCTGGATGTTCGTCTTGCGGACCGCTTCGCTCGGCTTGCAGTCGCCGACCAGCAGGTTCGACAAGCCAGGCTCCTGCGCCAGCTCGAAGATTTCGTGCACGCGCGGACGCCGCATGTCCGCATCGACGTGAAGCGTACGCTGGCCCGCCTGAGCCAGTGAGACCGCCAGATTGCTGGCGAACATGCTCTTGCCTTCGTTGGGACCCGCACTCGTCACCACGATCCGCCGTATACCTTCGTCGGCCGACGAGAAGAGCACATTGGTCCGCACCGCACGGATCGCCTCGGCGAACCCGGGAGGCACCGCACCGCTCACCAGCATCGGACCCGTCTTGTCGATGGCGGGAATCATCCCGAGATACGGCAGATTCAGGTTCGCGCGCAGTTCGTGCGGCGATTTGATCCGGTTGTCCAGATATTCGAAGCCGAAGACCAGTCCGATCGCGAGCACGAGCCCCGAGAAGCCTGCCATGAGCAGATCGCGCCGACGCTGCGGCAGGATTGGTCCCTTCGGCACTTCGGCGGAGTCCACCACGCGAATGTTGCTCGTCTTCAGCTCGCCAGAGATGCCGGTCTCCTTCGTCCGCTGGAGCAGCGCTTCGTACACCTGCCGGTTGCTCTCGGCTTCGCGCTGCAGGACGCTGTACTCGATGCCCTTCCTGTTCAGGCCCAACGCTTCGGCTTTCTGCGATTCGAGCGCGCCGACCATGCTGCGCTCCTGCGACGCCGCGGCCTCGTACTCGCTCTTGACAGATTGGACGACTTTCGCGATCTCGCCCTGGAGCTTGGCGTCGGCGGCTTGAATCGCGTTGCGCACCTTCACCATCTCCGGGTGGCGCTCGCCGTACTTCTCAGCGAGCTGCCCCTGCTGGCGCTGCAGATCCGCAAGCTCGGTCTTGATCTTCTGGATGTAGTCGTTCGACAGCACCGCGGGCAAGCTGTCGATGGCGGGTGTCCCTTCGACGGCTTTCAACTGGTTGTAGAGCGCTTCCTTCGTGATGCGGTCCGTCTTCGCGCGCGTCACCGCCGCGTTCAGGTCCGCCAGCCGCTGCACGACGATGTTCTGACGATCTTCGACCGCCACCGCATCGTGCTGCTCCTTGTACTGCTGCAGCGCCGACTCGCTCTGTTCGACCTTCTTCCGCTGCTCGGTCAGCTGCGTATTCAGCCAGTCCGTCGCGTCCTTCGAGGCGGAGAAACGGAACTCCATGCTCTGCTGGATGTAGGCCTTTGCCAGTCCGTTGGCCATGTCGGCCGCGAGCTGCGGATCCGTAGACGTGAAACGCAGCTCGACGAGGCGGGAGTTCCTGACCGGCGCCACGGTGAGCGATCCGAGCATCAGGTTTACGTACGGCCCGAGCCGGTCCTCGGCCTCCTTCGCGGGGCTCTCGGGAGCAGCCGGCCTGCTGCCGCCCTGCCGAATCCAGTCGTAGGCACCAGACAGCACGGCCATCGCGCTCAGCGGCGTCGTTTCAGTCGGCAGCCCGCGCAGGATCGACGGATGCGCCGGCAGATTCATCAGTTCGACGGCGCGGCGCGCGAGGCTGCGGCTCTGAAGGATGCGGTACTGTGTCTGGTAGAAGTCGTCGTTGTACCAGGTGTCCTGCTCCTGGAACATCGTGCTGAGCGTTCCGACCTTCGGCAGATCCTTTTCGATGAGCAGCTGCGTCCGTGCCTCGTAGACGGGCGTGGTCCTGAAGCTGTTGATCGAGCCGACGATGAGGACGATCAGAAAGACGGGGAGCGCGATCCAACGCCGCTTGTACACCATCCGGACGTAGTCCATCAGGTGCCGCTCTTCCTCGTGCGACTGCACGATCTGGGCAACGTTGGGCCGGGAGCGAGGGTCGGTGTGCATGGGGAGTCCTTCGCGCTGCACGACTAGAAGAAACGTTCCTTGACGACGAGGGTATCGCCGGGCTGCACGGCGTCGGTCAGCTTGACCTTCGTCTCGCGCTTTTTGCCGTCGGCCTCGGTGCGGACGATATAGACGCGTCCCGTCGAGCCGCGATCGGTGACGCCGCCGGCCAGCGAGAGCGCCTGCAGCACGGTCGTCCCGTGCGTGATCGAGTACGCCCCCGGCGTCTTCACCTGACCGAACACAAACACTGATTGCGCGCGCGGCACGACCAGCGTGTCGCCATCGCGGAGTCCCACGTTCTGCGAGAGCTTGCCGGCCTGCAGATCGCGCACGTTGACGCGAATGACCGTCGCGTCTTTCTGCTGGTCGGGCATGACGGGACCAGTAC
>JBKPMA010000708.1:0-4828 GCA_046731935.1 Acidobacteriota bacterium | reverse complement strand
CCCCCTAAGGATGTCCCGCAGCCGGTCCCGCTTTGCCTGCAACGCCTCGGTCATTCTTCCCAGTCCTCGTCCTCTTCGTCCTCGTCCTCGTCCTCGTCGTCGTCGGCCTCGATCTCGTCGTCCTCGAGCTCATCGTCGTCGTCGTCGCCTTCGTCGTCCTCGTCGAGGGCCTCGAGCTCGATCGGCGAGTCGTTCACCACTTCGAGGTTCGCTCCGCACTCCGAGCAGCTCACGACGTCGCCCTTATCGACATCGTACTCGTCGAGATCAAGCTCGGCATCGCACTGGGGACAGTTCATGGCTATTCCTTCGAGAGGGTCGCTAGGTGCTCGGCGGAGCCGTCGGACGACAGAAGACGATCGTAAACGAAAGACGCTCCAAAAACCTCGGGATTATAGCGAGAAGGCCCAAAACGGCGCAACGCGGGCTAACGCTTTCATTGTCGCCTCCCGATACACTCAAGGATGACTCCTGCTGCGGGCGCGACCAAAACGGTGGTCATCGCCGACGATACGGCATTCGTGCGCGACCGGTTCCGGGCTGCGCTCGAAGAGGCCGGGCATCGGGCCATCACCGTGCGGAGCGCCGTCGAGCTGCTTGCGCGCGTCCGGGCCGACCTCGAACATCTCGACCTGGTGGTGCTGGACCTGCGGCTGCCCAACACCTCGGGCATCGAACTCGTGCGCGGCCTGCGGCGCCTCGATGAGGGCAAGCTGCCCATTGTCGTCTTCAGCGGCACGATCTCGAGTGCCGACGAAGTGCGGGAGCTCGCGTCGCTCGGCATCGCCGGCTACGTGAACGAGTACAGCGCGAGCCAGCACATCCTCCCGTCGCTGGCGCCGCACCTGTTTCCCGATAGTTTCAACCGCCGGACCAGCCCGCGCGTCGTCCTCGGCATCCCCGTGTCGTACCGGTACGGCAACACGATTGCCGCTGCGCTGACGCTCAACCTGAGTCGCGGCGGCCTTGCCATCCGCACGACCAGTCCCCTGGAAGCCGGCGCCCGCGTGCGTGTGCGGTTCCGCCTGCCGGGTGGCCAGCGGGATCTCGACGTCGAATCCCGGGTCGCCTGGAGCGACCGCCGGGTCGGCATGGGCATCCAGTTCGAACGCGTCGCGCCGGCGGACCAGCACGCCGTGGATACGTTCGTCGACGGCCACTTCTTCACCAACCGCCGCGCCTGACCGCTTGCCGCCTGCGCTGCACTCCGGTAGATTCGCGCCGGAGGCCGCATGCAGGACCTGTCCCCTATCCTCCTCAGTCTGCTCGGTATCTTCGGTCTGGTCTTCGCCAACGGCTTCTTTGTCGCCGCCGAGTTCTCGCTGATCACCGTCCGGAAGACGCGGATCGATCAGCTGATTGCCGAGGGTAACCGCACGGCACGCGTGGTCCGCCGCGCGATGGCCGATCCGAACAGCTACATTGCGTCGACGCAGCTAGGTATCACGATGGCCAGCCTCGGTCTCGGCTGGATCGGCGAACCGGCTCTGGCGGCGATGATTGAACCGCCGTTACGAGTCGTCGGCGAGCCCATGGCGTGGTTCAGTGCGCATTCGATTGCCGTCTTCTTCGGATTTGTGGTGATTACGGCGCTGCACATCGTCCTCGGCGAGCTCGCCCCGAAAACCGTGGCGTTGCAGTACGCCGAGCGAACGTCGCTGCTCGTGGTTCCGCCGACGCATCTCTTCATGCGGATCTGCTGGCCGTTCATCAGACTGCTGAACGGGATGGGACGCACGGTCGTCCGCGGCTTCGGACTGCGTGCCCCAAGCGGTCACTCGCTGGTGCACTCGGAAGAAGAGCTCAAGATGCTCGTCACCGCGAGCCAGGAGGCCGGCGTCATCGAGGAAGAAGAGGAGCAAATGCTCCATCGTGTGTTCGGCTTTGCCGATCTCACGGCCGGACAGGTCATGGTGCCGCGCACCGAAATGGTGGCCATCCCTGCATCGGCGAGCCTCGAGACGCTCGTGGATCTGATCGTCAGCAGCGGACACGATCGCCTCCCTGTTTACGGGGACGACCTCGACGATGTGGTTGGTGTGCTGCAACTGTCGGATGTCCTGCCGGTCGTCGCGCGTGGTGCAGCCCTCGACATCGTCAAGCTGGCGCGCGAAGCGCTGACCGTGCCAGAGACCGTGACCGCCGACACGCTTCTTTCCGAAATGCGTCGGCGGCGGACACCCCTGGCCATCGTCATCGACGAGTATGGCGGCACCGCTGGATTGGTGACGTTCGCCGGCCTCATGGAGCACATCGTCGGTGAAATCGGCGACGGCGAAGGGACGCGCATTCGCACACTCGCGGACGGGTCGGCCCTGGTGGACGGTCTCGCGCTCGTCACCGACGTGAACGCGCAGTTCGGCCTGCACATCGACGACGACGCGTACAACACCCTTGGCGGCTACGTGCTCGGCCGTCTGGGGCGCCGGCCGCGTGTCGGGGATCGGATCGAGGTCGAGCGGCGGTGGATGCGCGTCGATGCGCTCGATGGGCTGCGCGTGGCGCGGGTGTTCATTTCGCGCGAGAGGCCACGTCCGGCTCACGAGCAGTCCGGGGGAGACGACGAACGCGACGCCTGACCGGTGTTGGGGCGCGGTCATTCGGCCCGTACTTGAATGCACCCCGCCCGAGGATTCGAGGTGTGCTGGAATGTGGGGGCGGGGTCATGCTTCCCGTCCGTGAATGCACCCCGCCCGGACACATCAGGCGTCAGCTGGTGCGCAGCAGCCGAAGCCCGTTCGCGATGACGAGGAGCGACGCGCCCGTGTCTGCGGCGATAGCCATCCACAGCGTCGCGTGGCCGCTGACAGCCAGCGCCAGGAAGATCACTTTCAACCCGATCGACAGCGAGACGTTCGTCTTGATGTTACGCAGCGCACGCCGGCTCAGTCGCAGCGTGAACGGGATCTTCGAGAGATCGTCGCCCATCAGCGCGATGTCTGCCGTCTCGAGCGCCGCGTCGCTGCCCGCTGCACCCATGACGATGCCGAGGTCCGCCGCCGCGAGCGCCGGCGCGTCGTTCACGCCGTCGCCAACCATCGCCGTAACACCGTAACGCTTCCGCAGATCGTGAACCGCATCGACCTTGGCGGCAGGCAGCAGCTCGGCGCGAACGTCGTCGATGCCAAGATTCGACGCGATCGCGCGTCCGGCGCCGGCGTTGTCGCCGGTCAGCATGGCGATATGCGCGATGCCCTGTTCGCGCACGAGATCGACGACATCGCGTGCCGTCGGGCGCGGCGCGTCCGCAAGGGCAACGATTCCGAGAAGCTCGCCGCCGTGCGCGACGAGCACGGCCGTCTGGCCCTGGCGCGCCAGCTCGGCGACCTGCTCGCGGGCTGAGGGCGTCAGCAACTGGCGCTCCTCGAACAGACGGGCGTTGCCGTTCAGAGCCTGCTGGCCATCCACGACCCCTTCACCGCCACGTCCGGGAAGCGCTCGATAGTCGCGACTCACTCGCTTCACAATCGGGCGGCCGGAGGCGTAGTCCGCAATTGCCAGCGCGAGCGGATGCTCGGACGATTGCGCCACGGCGGCCGCCACTGACAACACCTCATCGGGTGAACGTCCGTCGACGGCATGGACGCCGGCCACCGTCGGGTGGCCCTTGGTCAGGGTGCCAGTCTTGTCGAACGCGATGCAGCGCAGGGTCCCGGCGCGCTCGAGATGCAGGCCGCCCTTGATCAGCACTCCGCGCCGCGCGGCGGCGGCGAGCGCCGAGACGATCGATACGGGCGTCGAGATCACCAGCGCGCAAGGGCACGCGATGACGAGCAGCACGAGCGCGCGATAGATCCAGTCGCTGAACGGGTAGCCAGCCGCAAGCGGCGGCACGATTGCCACGAGCGCGGCCAGTACGAGGACTGCCGGTGTGTACACCTGCGCGAACCGCTCGACGAACGCCTGCGATGGCGCGCGCTGCGATTGCGCCTCCTCGACGAGGTGAATGATCCGCGCCAGCGTCGTGTCGCGCCGGAACCTGGTCACGCGCATCTGCAGCGCACCGTGTCCGTTGATGCTGCCCGCGAAGAGATCGGCCCCAGGTTGCTTCTCCGCGGGCATGGACTCGCCCGTGATCGGCGCCTGGTTCACCTCGCTGATGCCGTCGACCACGACGCCGTCGAGCGGCACTTTGTCACCCGGACGCACGCGCACGATTTCCCCGATCGCCACATCGTCCACCCCGACGCGGACGTCTCCGCCTGGTCGGACGACCAGCGCTTCCTGCGGCGTCAGATCCATCAGCGCGCGAATCGCGTGGCGCGCGCGGTCCATGCTCCGCGCCTCGAGGTATTGCGCAAACGCGAAGAGAAACACGACCGTGCCGGCTTCTGACCACTGACCGAGAATGCCCGCGCCGACTACCGCGACAGTCATGAGCACGTTGATGTCGAGATGTTTGGCGCGAACGGCGGACCAGGCCTTGCGGACCGGATAGACGCCGGCGGAAACGACGCTGGTCAGATACAGGACGAGGACGAGCGCGAATGGTGCGGACACCTGCGAGAGCAAGAGTCCGGCGCCGAGCGTCGCTCCCGAGAGCACCAACAATCGCGTTCGAAGCGGCGTTGTCGCTGTCACGCGCGGCTGTTCGTGCTCGAGCCAGGCGCGCATGCCGGTATCGGCAACGGCGTCCGTGATCGTGTTCGTCGTCAGGCGCGCGGCGTCGTACTTCACGAGCAGCCGCTGTCCCATCACGTCGGCAGACAGGGATTCGAGTCCGGTCAGGTTTTTCAGCCGCCGCTCGAGGATCGCGACTTCCTCGTGGCAGTCCATGCCGTCGATGCGGAAGGTCGACTCCGCATGAACCTCGCACACCGTGCAGGTG
>JBKPMA010000707.1:0-3517 GCA_046731935.1 Acidobacteriota bacterium | reverse complement strand
TGTAGCCGCGCTCGCGGTAGTACTCCTGCATCCGTTCCGCGTCTTCCTCGAACTTGGCTTCCTGGTACGTGCCGTGGCCGTTGATGAACGACAGGAAGCCTTCTTCCTTGTTCTGCTTCATCGCCTTCTTCAGCGTCGAATCGCTGGCGGCCTTGTTTCCCGTGAAGTTGATGTGGCGGATCCGGACCTTCGGACCTTCCGTCATCAAAAACGTGAGGTGAACCAGCTTCGGCCCGCCGGGCATCGGCTTGATCTCGTGGGTCACCGTCGCGAACTGATAGCCCTTCTCGGCGAGCATGTCGCGAACGATGCCCTCGACGCGGCGGATCAACGTGGGATCGATGAACGAATCGAGGCGGATCTGGACGTTCTCTTCCTTCAGCTTCTCGTCGATCTTCGTCTGCTCGACCTTCTTCGAACCGGTGTAGTCGACGATCTTGACCCGCTGACGCTCCTCCATGTTGAACGTGACGTGCTTGCCGATCACGCCATTTGGATAGGGTGCGTCCTTGACGTCGATCCAGAGGTTGTCCAGGAAGTTCGTGCCCCACAGACGTTTGAAGTCTTCGAGCACCGTCTCTTCGTGATACGGCTCCCACACGCCCTGCGACGGCCGCGAGGTCCGGGTCTGGATGTAATAGAGATACGTCTGCGGCTCGATGACCGAGGTGCCGCCCTGTGTCGGAAACGCGAGCTCGATGAACCGGACGACGGGCGCGGATCCGGCCGGGGGCATCAATCCCGTGGGCGACGCTGTCGCGGCTGGCGCGGGCGCCTGTTCTTGTGGGGCGGGCGTAGGCGAAGCGGGCGGCGCCGGTGCGGGAGCCGAGGGCGTCTCAGGCTGCTGCGTTCCGGGCTCAGCGGCCGGCGGTTGCTGTGCGGCAGGCGGCTCGGCCGGGGCTTGAGCCGGTGGCGTCTGCGCCTGCCCACTCGCGGGCACTGCTTCGCGTGCCCCGACGTGGGGGACCGGGCGATGCTTGGAGTGCGCGGCTGCGGCGGACACGCCGACGCCGGCGCACAGCACGCCCGCCAATGCGAAAATTGCGGTAAATCGCATGTACATGAACGACAAACAGGCCTGTACGGCCGAGCAGCACCGCGCGGGCCAGACGCCGGCGGAGCAACCCAACCACTGAGCTTACAGGACCTTAGACGTCTTGTGCCAGCCGTCGGCCGGCATCCTCCTGTCCGGCGGGCCTGTAGGCGAGCTGCCCGGCATCGAGGTAGACCTCGATTTCGCCACCGCGCAGGTGCCCGCGGATGAGCTCTTCAGAGAGCGGGTCTTCGACGTACCGCTGAATCGCGCGCCGCAGTGGACGCGCGCCATACGACCGGTCCTTGCAGGTGACGTCGATGATCCAGTCTGCGACCTCGGGCGTCACGTTGATCTTGAGCTGCCGGTCAGAGAGATTCGCGTTGAGCGAATCGACCAGCAGGCCGAGGATGCGCCGCAGATCGTCGTCGCCCAGCGCGTCGAACACGATGATCTCGTCGATGCGGTTGATGAACTCGGGATTGAAGGTGCGCTTCACTTCTCCGAGCACCATGTCCGAGACCGTCTTGTTGATCTCACCCTGGTCGGAGGACTGGAACCCGAGCGCCGCCTTCTTCTGAATGAAGCGGGCGCCGATGTTCGACGTCATGATGATGATCGCGTTCTTGAAGTTCACCCGGTTGCCCAACCCGTCGGTCAGGTGGCCGTCTTCGAACACCTGCAGCAGGATGTTGAACAGGTCCGGATGCGCCTTCTCGATCTCATCGAGCAGGACGACCGAGTACGGATTGCGCTTCACCTTCTCGGTGAGCTGCCCGCCCTCCTCGTGGCCCACGTAGCCAGGCGGCGAGCCAATCAGCTTGCTGACGGCGTGCTTCTCCATGTACTCGGACATGTCGAAGCGGATGAGCGAGTTGTCGCTGCCGAACAGGAAGTTCGCCAGTCCGCGCGCCAGCTCCGTCTTGCCGTCACCCGTTGGTCCGAGGAACACGAAGCTGCCCACCGGCCGATTCGGGTTTTTGAGACCCGCGCGTGAGCGGCGGATTGCCCGCGACACGGCCGAGATCGCCTTGTCTTGGCTGACGACGCGCTTGTGGAGTTCCTGCTCCATCCGAAGCAGCTTGTCGCCCTCGTCCTGATTGATCGACGCGAGCGGCACTCCGGTCCACTTGCTGACGACCTCGTCGATCTCCTGCTTGCCGACGGTGACGCGGCGCGTGCTCGACTTGACGTCGAACTTCTCGCGGACGAACTGCAGGTTCTCGCGCGCGGTCACTTCCTGCTCGCGGAAGAACTGCGCTTTCTCGAAGTCTTTCTGCGAGACCGCGCTTTCCATCTGCTCGACGGCGACGCGGATGCTCTTGTTGATCTCGCCGAACTCTTCGCTGTAGCCCGCCTCTTTCAGCTTGGCGCGCGCGCCGGCCTCGTCGATGAGGTCGATCGCCTTGTCGGGGAGGAAGCGGTCGGTGATGTACCGGCTGGACTGGTAGACAGCCGCCTCGATCGCGTCCTTCGTGTACTCGACGTGATGGAACGACTCGTAGCGGTCCTTCACACCGAGGATGATCTCGATGGCTTCGCGCTCGTTGGGCGGATCGACCTTCACAGCCTGGAAGCGCCGCTCGAGCGAGCGATCCTTCTCGATGTACTTCCGGTACTCGGCAGGCGTCGTGGCGCCGATGCAGCGGATCTCGCCCCGTGAAAGTGCCGGCTTCAGGATGTTCGCGGCGTCGAGCGAGCCCTCGGCGGATCCCGCGCCCACCAGCGTGTGCAGCTCGTCGATGAACACGATGATGTTCGGGTTGTCCGTGAGCTCCTTCATGATGGCCTTGAGGCGCTCTTCGAACTGCCCGCGGTACTTCGTGCCTGCGACGATGAGCGAAATGTCGAGCGCGAGGATGCGCTTGTCGGCGAGGAAGTGCGGCACGTCGCCGTACACGATCTTCTGTGCAAGCCCTTCGACGATCGCCGTCTTGCCGACACCGGGCTCACCGATGAGGACCGCGTTGTTCTTCGTGCGGCGGCACAGCACCTGCTGGACGCGCTCGAGCTCGTAATCGCGGCCCACGAGCGGGTCGAGCTGGTTCTTCATGGCCGCTTCGGTGAGGTCGCGGCTGAACTCCGCGAGAAGCGGCGTTTCCTTCACCCGCGTCAGCGTCGTCTTTTCGTTGAGCAGCTGCACGATGTCGTCGCGTACCGTGTTCAGCCGCATGCCCTTCTCCATCAAAATGGAGGCGGCAACGGATCGCTCTTCGCGCAGGATGCCGAGCAACAGGTGCTCGGTCCCGATGTAGTTGTGCAAGAGACGGTCAGCCTCTTCGGCGGCCGCCTGGAGGACGCGCTTGGTTTCGGGACTGAACGGGATCTCGACCGACGTCGAGACCTTTTCGCGGAAAACAGTCCGGCCTTCGATTTCCTTGCGGATGTTTTCGAGCGACAGGTGCGAGCGCGCAAAGATCCGGCTCGTCAGACCTTTGCCTTCCCGGATGAGTCCGAGCAGCAGATGCTCGGTTTCAATCGACA
>JBKPMA010000706.1:0-11309 GCA_046731935.1 Acidobacteriota bacterium | reverse complement strand
AACCTGACGAGTATAGCAGCGGCGAAACGAAATGTGCAACTCCCGCCTCGCCGCTCGGTCGAAGGGTCTAAGGGTCACAGCGTCCAAGGTCGGCGCAGGCGTGCTGAACCACGACCCGACCTTTCGATTCTAGAACTTTTTGACTCTGAGACCCTGTTCTACCGTCCCCCCTTGAGCTTATGCTCGGCCAAGGGCTTGATTGGCGGGCCGCCGTCGGTCAGCCAGGCCTCGCTGCCTGCGGCCGCCTGCCAGGCTCGCTGGGCGCCGGAGGTGTCACCCAGCCCTTCCAGCGCCAATCCCAAGAGATATTGCTGAGTTCCCTGGGAAATACCACGGCCGGGTGCCAGCTTCACCGCCTCGAACTGCTCCTGGGCCCCCGCGAAATCGCCGAGCCGCATCAGTGCGACGCCGAGATTGAGGCGGGCAAAAGGCTGTTCCGCAGGACTCGCCGTCGCCAGACGCGACCGGAACGCGACCGACAGCGGATTGAACAGCAGCGTCTGATCGGCCGCCGAAATGAGCCTCGGCGTGCCCGTCACCGGGAGCGAGACGCTGCGCGACGTCCCGGACGCCTCGGTGACCTGCAGCATCATGGTGTCACCGATGCGGCGGGCGTCCAGCGCGCGCGCGAATGCACCCGGCGCCTTCGTCGGCTGATTGTCGGCGCCCGTGATCACGTCACCCGGCTTCAGACCCGCCTTCTCGGCGGCACTCCCGGGGTCAACACGCGCGACGACGACGCCGGGCACATCGGCCGCTTCGATGGCGAGCACTCCGATCGTCGGCCGAACGAGCGGCGGCACGAAATCGAACCGTGCCATCGCCGCGCGGACCGAGTCCATGCGCTCCGGGACGAGCGACACGACGTCGGGCTCGCCGGCCCCTGCAGCAAGCAGCGTAATCACGACGTCCGGCGATGTCGGCGTCGGCTGCGAAATCGCCGCGACGCCCTGGACGTCGAGCGCGCGCGCCAGCTGCGCCGACAGCTCGCGGCGCATCGCCGGGCTCACCGCCGCCGCGCCACCGACCGCCCGCCGTCCCGCGTCGAATGCAAGCCATTCCACCGGAGCCTTGGCGGTCGCGGACGCCGCGTCGGCCGTTCCGCCGGCCGGCTGGAAGACGGTGACCTGCTCGGAGCCCGCCAGCGCCCGCTCGACACTCGCCACCAGCGTGCGCATCGCGGCGGCCGGAACAGAACCTCCCGGCACCAGAGCAAACGCGGGCTTCAGCCGGCCCGCCACTTTGGCGTGATCGCCGGCGTTGACCATGAGCCGCTGCACGTACCGCCCCTGAGGACTCCGCAGCTCCACGAGCCGCGATCCCTCACACACGTCGTCCATCGTGAGTGGCGCCGCGCCGCGCGACTCGCCGTCCACGAAAACGCTCGCGCCCGCGGGTGTGCTTTCGACCGTGAGCGATCCCACCGCGCGATTCAGCTTCACCGGGTCGAGGCGGTAATCGGACAACGCCTCGATGACCACGCGCCGTTCTTCCGTCACCAGACACGGACGCTTGAACTGCACGACGTGCGGACCCTGTGTCAGATCCGTGAGCAGCAGCGGCTTCGACACGGCGTCCGGCGCAACCCCCAACTGACTTGGCACGTCGGTGTACGGCGCGCCCGGTGGGCCCGCTGCCGTTCGTCCGCGTGATGCACCATCGACGAGCACTTCGACATCTGCAGGCGAGGTCACGAGCCATACCAGGGCCGCGACCCGCTCCAGCGAGACCGAGAACTGCTGCGTCTGCGCCGCGACCACCGCGATCTTCTGATCGACGGTGCGATAGCCAAGCCGCGTGACCTTGATCGCGTATTCAGAGGCCTTCAGCGGAATCGGCGTGCCCGACACCGGATAGGTCTGACCATTGATCTCGACGACGGCATCGGCGGGGTCGATGGTGAGCACCAGCGTTCCGACGACGGTCTTCCGGATGTCGTCGAGAAGCGCCACGATCCTCGGCGACACCTGCCCGCCGAAGGTGAACCCGGGCTCGAGGCCAAGCAGGGTCGTCAGATCCGTCGCCGCGCCGTCCCGATCGCCGAGGCCGAACCGGGCGCGCGCGCGCATTTCGTACGCGGCCACGAGCGACGGTTTGACGGTGGGTTGCTGCGTGACCAGTGGTTCGAGCATCGCGACCGCCCTGTCGAGCGCCGGGACGGCATGCTCGTAATCGAGCGCATCGAACAGTGTGCGCGCCTGCGCGAGCTCGTCAGCGGCGCGGCTCGCGGGATCCTGCGCACGCGCGGGTGCGACGAACACCGACAGCAGCAGAGCGCTGATCGCGGCGATGCACGTGAACGTCAGTCGATGGTGCCGGGGAGCAACCATGGGCATCATGAGCTATTGATAGACCTGCACGCGTTCGTTGTGCTCGTCGTAGATGAACAACCGGCCCGCCTGGTCGAGCGCGAACGCGCTGGCGTCTCGAAACGACCCCGTCGTGTTCTGCGGCGGACTGAACGACGTCAGCAACTTGCCGTCCTGCGTGAACACGAGGACGGCGCTCCGATCGAGCACGTACACGTGCCCGAGATCGTCGAATGCCACGTCGCTGGGATTCGACAGCTCGTATCCCTGACCGCGTCCGAGAATCTTGACGAGGCTCTTCCCGCCGCGGTCTACGACGATCACGTTCTTGTTGTCACGATCCAGCATGACCACGAGGTCGCCGGGACCGACCGCCATCCGGTTGGCGCGGACCGCCGCGAACGGGGCAATGTACTTGCCCGTTGAATCGAACCGGTACGCGGCGCGCGTCCCGCGATCCGCGACGATGCGATCGCCGGTCGAGAGCACCACGACCGCGGACAGGTCCTCGAGGACCTTGGCCTGTCCGTTGTCGCGCGGGGCCGTCAGCGTGATGAGTCCGGCGCCTGCACCCGCGTTCTCCTCCTGCTGCAGCACCGCCTTCTGCAGCGTGACCAGGCTGCCGTGAGCATCCACAAAGAGTGCCCGCACTTCCTGATTGCCGAAGGATCGAACGGCGCTGCCTTTCGCATCCATTTCGGTGACGCCGGCCTTGGTGCCGACAAACAGCGATCCTGCCGGACTGAGCGCAACCGCGCTGATGTCGCGCAGCTTCCCGCTCGCGCCGGCCACCGTGCGATCGGCGAACTGGAACGCGGGCTGCGCCGGGACGCGGAGGTAGAGCCTGTACAGGATGGCGTTCCACTCGCGCGCGATGCTGGCTTGCGGGCTGGCTGGATTGGCGGCAATCACAGACTGCAGCGTGCTCATCGCATCAGTCGCACGGCCCGACGCAACGAGACACTCCGCACTCGACAACCGGGCCTCTGAGGCCCACACCGTCCGCGGGTATTCCATCAGGACTTGATCGAAGCGCTCCAGCGCCTCGGGACATCGCCCCAGCCGCTTGAGCGTGTCACCTGCCGCAAACACGGCGGGCGCCACCGCTTCTGAGCCGGGGAACAGACGCGGGACGCGCTCGAAGCTCGCGAGCGCCGCTTCCACGTTCGCAGGCGCCGTGCTTCGCGCCACCATCGCCTGCCCGGCGACGACGTAGGCCATCGGGATCGAATCGGATGTCGGAAATTTCTTCAGCAGGGCCTCGGCCGTGACTTGCGCGGCCGCCGGATCGCGCGCGACGTCGAGCTGGTACCGCGCGATCGCCAGCATCGCATCATCGGCGACCGAGGATCCGGGGTAACTATCCACCACGGCCTGGAAGTCTTTCAGCGCCTCGATGTATTTGCCGCTGCGCAGGAACTCCTGGCCGCTGTCGTATTGCCGCCGCGCGAAATCTTCCGGCGTCGCGGGCGCCTGCGCACGTGCCGCCTGCGCCGCGATCGCGACGGCGAGACAAAGCACGATGGCGGCGCGGTGCCTGACCCTCATCGAATGACCTCGGTGTGCGGCTGACCGGGCGCGATCGTCACGGAGACCTTTCGCTCGGAGCCATCGGGACACGAGAGCTGCACCCGGTAATTCCCGGCAGCCAGCTTCTGATCGCTGATCGGCGGAAACCCGATCTCCTTGTTGTTGATCGACACCTCGCACGTCTCCAGAGGTGTGCGTATCGTCAGCCGTCCCGGCTCCGGCACGGTGTAGGAGACGCGGCCGGATCCCGACTCCGCTCGGAGCGGCGCGTCGAGCATGTAGTCGGCAGCGCGCAGTCGCAAGACGCGCGGACCAGGCACCGAGAACTCGTGGCGCGTGGACGCGGCCGAGATCACGCGCGATCCGTCGAGCACTTCGAACGGATAGCTGCCGCTGACGGTGACCGCGATGGACGTCGCGGCGGCGTCGAGCTTCACCAGAACCACTCCGTTCTTGATTTGGGTCTCGGCGGCACGCACGTCCGCGGACCTGTAGCCCGACTTGCTGACTCGCACGTGGGCGCCAGTGATGTCGGCGACCGCCACGTTCACTGGCGTCACGAGCCCGACATCCCGTCCATCGATCAACACTTTCGCGCCCTCGGGCTCGGTGACGAGCTTCACGGTGCTTGTTGTCGCCGGATCGACCGGTGCAGGTGGTTTCTCGACCGGCCCGGCAGGATTCGTTGACGTCGTGGTTCCGGGCGACGGCGCGGCGGGCCGCTGCAGCAACACGATGCCCCCGAGCGCTGCTGCGACGGCAACCGCGGCAACAGCGATCCACGTCGCGAACGGTGCGCGGCCGGGAGCGGGCGCGGGCAACGCCGCGCGCGAAATCGACGCGGCCGCAGCAGGATCGTGAGGCGGCGCGGCCGGGCGAGCCGCCTTGGCCGTGGCCGCAACTTGCGGCGACACATACATCGTGGCGCCTTCTGCGCCCTCGCTCAACGTATCGGAGGTCCGCTCGACCGCCAGACGGATCAAACGCAGCTCGGCGCCGAAGTCCCCGGCATGCGGGAATCGCTTCTCGGGATCCTTCTGCAGCGCGCGGTCGACGGCATCGACGAGCGTGGCCGGCAGATTGGGCGCGTACTCGCGGAGCGGCGGGGGATCGTCTTTGACGATCTTCATCATCACCGCGGTGGGCCCTTCCCCTTCGAAGGGCTTCCGCCCCGAGAGCATCTCGTACAGGACGACGCCCGCGGCGAACACGTCAGCGCGGCCATCGATCTCCTTGCCAGCCACCTGCTCGGGCGCCATGTAGGACGCGCTGCCCACGACGCTGCCGGCACTCGTCATCGTGGACGACGCGATCTTCGCGATGCCGAAGTCGAGCAGCTTCACAGTGCCGTCTTCCATCAGCCAGATGTTTCCAGGCTTCACATCGCGATGCACGATCCCCTGCTCGTGCGCGAAGTGGAGGCCGGTGCACAGCTGCACCAGGATGTCGAGCTTCTGGATCAGCGTGAGCGGCGGCTCCTGTCCGATCCGGCCCGCCAGGCTGCGGCCGCGAAGGAACTCCATCGCGATGTACGGCGTGCCGTGCTCGTCTTCAGCGAACTCGAAGATGGTGACGATGTTTCGATGCTGCAGCCGGGCAGCCGCACGCGCTTCGCGGAAGAAGCGTCCCCGGGCAGCTTCGTCGCCCGAGAAATCGCCGGACATCACCTTGATGGCGACTTCGCGGTCGAGGACGGTGTCTTTGCCGCGGTAGAGGACACCCATCCCGCCGCGGCCCACGCGCTCCGCGATTTCGTACCGGCCGAAGGTTCCAGGAACGTCCACTGGGATCTCCTGCTACCGCGCGTCCGCGCCATCGAGGACGAGCAGGAACGGCCCGATGGCCACCGGCACGCCCACCCGGAGCACGACGCGGTCGATCCGCTGCGCGTCCACCCACGTTCCGTTCTGGCTGTTCAAATCGATCAACACGTAGTCATCACCTTCGCGCCGCACCTCCGCGTGAAACCGCGACACGGCCTTCTCGGGATCGTCCAGCACGACATCGTTCTGTGGCCCGCGCCCGATCTTCAGCTGCCGCCAGCCGAGATCCACGTACCGGTGCAGCGCCTGGTCGTGCAGGACGACGAGCCTCGCCACGTCAGGCTCCTACTCTCCGCACGGCCCGCGCGATCCGGCGGCCGATCAACACCGCCGCGGCCACTGCCGCGAAAAACGCCGCGGCGAGCGACACTTCGGTCTCGATCAGCACGCTGCCGAGCGCCCGCCACTGCCAGAGGACCAGCGGCCCTGCCGTCACCGCAAACACGAGCACCGCGAGCACCACGCATTCCGCGATGACGCGGCCTGTCACGCGCGGCCGCACGATCAACGTCGAACCCGCGTCGGCGGCAGACGGCGCCGCTGACGGCGTCGCGCTGCTCGCCTCCTGCAGTACGACGTCGCCGATGTCGGTGACCGTCGGCGCGAGTCGCGCGATCGCGGGGCGCTGACCCGTCAGCCGCTGCGGAACAATGCGCGTACGATCGTCCTCGACGGCCGGAGCCAGCTGCACGATCGGTCCAGGCGCGACGATCGGCGTCGCGATGGACGGTGCGGCCTTCCCGATCGTCGGCAGGATGTCGTCGTCCACGAGCTGCAGTGCCAGCACGCCGACTTCCACGAGATCCCCCGCGTGCAGCAGCGCCTCGTGGGCGCTCTTGCCGTTCACCTTGACCCCATTTCGGCTCGCCAGATCGCGGACGACGACGCCCTCCGGGGTCGGCACGAACTCCGCGTGCCGCCGCGAGAGGCGCGGATCCGCGTGGCTGATCTCGCAGTCGGGATCGCGGCCGACCGTAAGCGTGTTCTCGAGGAGCAGCTCGCGGCGAGCCTGCCCGTCGCTGACGATGAGCCGCATGGTCACGGCCCGACCCTGGAGCCACCCAGCTGCGAGATTTCCGTGGCGAAGACGGGAATGCGGCTCTCGATGTCCTCCTGGATTTCTCGAACGACCTGCCGCCGGAACGGCACGGCACCAAGCGCGTCCGCGCCGCGATCTTCGAGGATCGGATATCGCTCGCGCAGCGGCAGGCTGAATACGTCCTCGGGCGCGGCCCCCACGCGAACGGCCAATTCGTTCCGGCGCTCCACGAGCTTCTGCAGCTCGCGGGCGCGCTGCCGGACGATGGTGGCCATCGCTCGCGACTCGCGGTCGTAGTCCCGTTGAAAACGCGTCAGATCGCCGAGCAGCGCCCCCAGATCCTGGTATCGGCGTGTCAGGTCTTTCGCCAATGCTTTCGACACGACCCGCCACAGGCCGCCCGGGACGTTCGGTTCAACCAATGGAACGGGATCCTCACACTCCACCTTGTGGAGCACCGCCGGTAAATCAGCAGCAGCAAACGGCTTACGACCTGACAGGATGTAGTAGAACACCGCGCCGGTCGAGAAGATATCCGACCGCTGATCGATTTCCTTCCCCCGCGCCTGCTCCGGCGACATGAAGTCGGGCGTCCCGACGATGAAGCCGCTGGCCGTCATGTTCGAGTCGGCCAGGCGCGCGACGCCGAAGTCCAGGATCTTCAGGCTCCCGTCATCCTGGATGAAGAGATTCCCGGGCTTCAGGTCGCGATGGAAGATGCCGTGAGCGTGGGCGACCGCGAGGCCCTCGCACATCTGCCCCATGAAATCCAGGCACGTCTCGAGGCCCGGCGTCGAGTTCTTCTTGAGATAGTCGTTGAGCGTATCGCCTTCGAGCAGCTCCATGACCATGAAGAGGCGCCCTTCGTCCTCTCCCATGTCATAGACGCTGATCAGGTTCCTGTGCTGCAGCCGGCCGGCGATTTTGGCCTCGCGATAGAACCGCTCGCGCGTCTCGCTGTCGCCTTCGAGGTCGGCCATCATGACCTTGAGCGCCACGGGCCGATCGTTCTTGTCGTCGAAGCCGCTGTAGACCACGCCCATCGCGCCCTTGCCGATGCGATCGACGACCCGGTAGCCGCCGATTGATGCGGGCAGCTTCCGCGCCATCAGGCTGGAGGACGGTGGTCGGGGCGGTGAGCTCACCCCTCATCCTCGTACTGGATGACGAGCGCCGTGACGTTGTCCCGCGTGCCGTGCTCGAGGGCGAGATGCACGAGCCGCGACGCGGCGTCCTCTACGGTGCCCGGCTCCCCGAGCGCCTTTCCAAGCGTGGCATCGTCAACGGATCCATAGAGCCCGTCGGAACACAGCAGGACGCGCTCACCACCCTCGAGCGGCAGATCGTGAATGTGCACGTCGGTCTGCTCGCGTGCGCCGAGCACGTTGGTGAGCACGTGCCGCATCGGGTGATTGGCGAAGGCCTGCGGATCGGCGTCTCTGGCGTCCTTGAGCATTGTGGCGGCCCACGTGTCGTCCTCGGTGACCTGCGAGAGCGTGCCGTTGGCCAGCAGATACAGCCGGCTGTCGCCGACGCTGGCGACGATCATTCGAGATCCGGCAATCAAGGCCGCGACGACCGTCGTGCCCATACCGGTGTAGTCGTCGTGGCTTTCCGCCGCACGAAATACACGGCGATTGGCAAGATTTACAGCGGTCCGGAGCCTGTTGGCATGCAGCGAGAGGTTCGGATCGATTCCGTAAGGCCACGACAGATCTGTATCGTCGTGTGACCGGCGGATGAAGCTGACTAAGGACTCGACAGCGAGGCGGGAGGCCACCTCCCCCGCGCTGTGGCCGCCCATGCCATCGGCGACGACGTAGACCTGCAAGTCTGGTTCGACGGCGCAGGAATCTTCGTTATTGCGTCTGACTGGGCCTGCGTCGGAAACGGCGTGGGCCTGGACCATCGGGAACCCGCGTGCGGAGGCCGCAGTGTATCAACGACCCGCCGCTGAGGTAAACCTGCTCGACGAATGCGTTCTCGGCTCTGCTGTCACGAAACTTGCATCCGAAAAGAACACCGAAAGCCCATTCCTCGGATTCCGCGCCTTCCCAGAGGCGCTCGGTGACCCATATGCGGATCCTTCGCCTGCTGTCCAGCCGCCCGCTGCCGTGCGGGTGCCTCGTTGGCGTCCATGAGACCTACCACGGACCTGTGGTCTGGGTGCTCGAAACGCGCGGGCAGCGGTGCGCCGACCCGAGTCACCGGGCCGGCGCCGAACTGACCCCATTGAGTCACGCGGAGTTGACGCCGGTGCCGGGTCGGATGCCCACTCACGCCGCATCCTCACGGTAAGCGCCAGCCGCGACGCTGGCGCGTGTCACGTTTCTGACGCATCGCCGCCGTGGAACCATACACAGCGCCAGTGTAGCGCCCTTCAGTTCACCTCGAGCGCGTCTCGGTCTGGCATTTTCGGAAAGAGTGCATGCGGCTCGAGCTGGTACCAGTACGCCACTGACGCAATATCGTCGGTGAGCGGCAGATACCGGCCGTCACTTCGCCATCCCAGCGCCTGAATGGTGATCTTGAGATCACGTTCGAAGCGGACCGGATCCGGGATGTGCCACCGGTACAGACCAAAGCGCTGCTGCGTCTGATACAGGCCGTCGCCCTTCAGCACCTGAATCAGGCCCGTGTACGGCGTCGTGAATTCGACGTACTCGTGCTTCACGGGATGCTCGAAGTCGTACGAACCATTGAAGTAATCTTCAGTTCCGGTGCCGGCGATCGTGGGGAAGTTCACGTCGCCGTCCATGTAGAACTTGATTTCGCCCTCCCCCCACCACCCGTTGCTGTGCACGCCCCAGGCGAGGTACGTGCCCACGTACTGCCCACGTCCCTTGATGCCATCCACGATCGTATAGACCTGTTTATACGGCAGCGGATTGACTCGCCGGAATTGGGCGTGGAAGTAGGCCGCGTCCTGCGGCACGTCCGCGAGCGCGTAGTCGATCTGGTAGTAGATGGTCATCGGCTTGACATCGATGTTCTCGATGGTCAGACGCGCTTTCTTCCGGAACGGCATCACCCAGTAGGAGTTGAATGCGCTGCCCGGATTCACGCACACCGCCAGCGACGTGAGCTGCGAGTACTTTCCCCAGCCCATCGCGAAAAAGTCCCCGAGCGGCACCTCGACTGATGGCTCCTTCTCATCGTCCCAGTACATGCGCACGATCGAATACCGCCAGTTGCCGGTCGGCGTCATCCAGATGTGCTGGATCGCGCCGGATCCGGTGATCTCGCCAAGCGTGAAGGTCGTTCCGGCCGGTACGACGATGAACGGATTGACTTTCCAGCCTTGCCCGAGCTCGCGCGCGGCATTCGACGCGCTCCCGGTCGCCGCCATGGCGCCCTCACCCTTCGCTCCTGTCAGATTCTCCGGACTGATCGACCGGGTCTTGGCGTTCGACACCCGGTAAAGCGTCTCGAGGCTGTTCGAGACGCCATCGAATCCACCCTGCTGCGCGCGGGGCTGCGGCGCAGCCGTCACCAGCAGGGCCACGACACAAAGCACGAGTCCCGCGCGGCCAATCGGTCGAGTAGCGCTCACAGAACGTCTCCTTTCACGAATGTCGGAGTGACAGAGTGACCGAGTGCCAGTCGCTATTTCGGTGCCCAGAACGGGTCTGCGGCCGGCACGAATGCGACGGGGACTTCCGGGACGAATCCACGCAGCCACTCCGCACATTCGTCCATACCCGCCTGTTCGGATGGGATGTGGCCGATGATGATGAGCGCTTTGTCCTGACGGGCCGAAACGGCGTCGGCGACATATTCGACGGTTTCCCACTCGCGCGCTTCGCCGATCACCAGCACCTGCGCGTCGGATTGCAGCATGCGGCGGTGCATGTCGTACGGCGCGGCGCCCGGAATGAATCCGATGCGCGTCACCTGCATGTCGGGCGGACCCACGACGCGCATGGCTGCCGCGTGCAAGCGACGCCGGATGTCGCCGGCGAGCGCGTTCAGCGTGGTGGGCGGAAGTGCGAAGCGCATCGGAGCGTCCGCGCTTTGGTACGGCTGCCATCCGAGTGCCTTCACCATTCCAGTGAGAATTCCGTCGGGCCGTCTGCGATGCCAGTAGTCGTGGAAGCGCCACACCACGAGCCCGTGCGCTTTGATGAAGTCCCGCTTCGCCGCGTAGACCGGATCTCTTTCGCAGTCGAGTCCTTCCGTTCGGTCGAGGTGTTCGAAGAAGGTCGGCTCGTGCGTGATGATTAGATTCTGGTTGGCCGCGGCGGCGCGCTGAAGCACATCGAGCGTCGCCATCATCGTGACGGCCACGCCAGTCACAGGTGTGTTTGGATCGCCGGCTTTGAAGGTATCGACGGTCTCGCCCTGCCACGGAATGCCGACGTGTTGCTGAATGCGCGCGATGATGTCTTTGGCCGTGGGCGCCGGCGCAGCTCGCAGCGTCACGCTATTCGGAACAACCGACGCAGCCAGCACCGCGATCGCGAGCAACGTACTCGAGGGAGAAGTTTTCAGAACGTTCATTGGACACTCTGCAATCGATGCCTCACCGCGACGCGTAAACCTTCGTCTCACCGGTCCGCTGGTTGCTGACCGTGAAGCTGCCATCCTGCCGGGCGACCACCAGCAACC
>JBKPMA010000705.1:0-11286 GCA_046731935.1 Acidobacteriota bacterium | reverse complement strand
GCCTTGGATTGGATCGGGCGGCCTGCTGGGTCGAAGAGGTGAGCACGTCGTTCGGCCCGGGCAACGTCGTCATGATCGCGATCGAGGGACGTGTGGTGACGGAAATCATCACCGGATTCGGCGTCAAGGGCACCGGTGCGGAAACCGTGGCGTCGGCTGCGTGCGACGAGGCAGAGCGCTACCTGCGAGCGGACGTGGCTGTTGGACAGCACCTGGCGGATCAGCTGCTCGTCCCGATGGCCGTCGCGGGTGGCGGTTCGTTCCGGACGCTGGAACCGACTCTGCACACGCGAACGAATGCGGATGTCATCCGCCGTTTTCTCGAGACGCCGATCGCCATCGAGCCAGAGACGTCGGACGTCTACCGCGTCATCGTCGGCGACCGTATGTAGGAGCACGTGATGAAGACGAAGAATAGTCCTGCGCCGGAAGACCGCTCCGCAGTTGAGAGCTATCAGCCCAGGAGCGAGGACGCGCCGTATCAGGTGTGGGGCCGCGACCTCGAGCCCGACGCGCTGAGGCAGATGAAGAACGCGTGCCAGCTGCCGGTGACCGTGTCAGGAGCGCTGATGCCCGATGCGCATGTCGGATACGGTCTGCCGATTGGCGGAGTGCTGGCCACGCGGGATGCGGTCATCCCGTACGCCGTCGGTGTCGATATCGCCTGCCGCATGAAGCTGTCGGTGCTGGATCTTCCCGTGGACGCGGTGACCCAGCAACAGGCGAGGCTGACCAAGGCGCTCGAACGCGAGACGCGGTTCGGGACGGGCGCGACGTTCCGCGATCCGCGGCAGCATGACGTGTTCGATGCCGACTGGAGCGTCAGTCGGGTGACGTCACGGATGAAGGACCGCGCGCACAGCCAGCTGGGCACGAGCGGCAGCGGCAATCATTTCGTCGAGTTCGGCGAGCTCACGGTCCAGAACGCAGCCGTCGGTCTGCCGGAAGGACGGTACCTCGCGCTCCTCAGTCACTCCGGCAGCCGGGGGACCGGTGCGCAGGTGGCCGAACACTACAGCCGGCTGGCGCGCCAGCTGCACCCGGAGCTGCCGAAGGAGTTGTCGCATCTTGCGTGGCTGGATCTGGGATCCGAGGCCGGGCAGGAGTATTGGGCGGCGATGGAGCTGATGGGGCGCTACGCCGCCGCGAATCACGCGGTGATCCACGCGAACGTCGCGCGCCACCTCGGTGTGGAGGTCATGCTCGACATCGAGAATCATCACAACTTCGCGTGGCGCGAGCGGCACCGCCTGCCGGATGGATCGGAGGCCGACCTGATCGTGCACCGCAAGGGCGCGACGCCGGCCGGATCCGGCGTGCTCGGGATCATTCCGGGGTCCATGGGCACTCCTGGATACGTGGTGAAGGGGAAGGGTGTGCCTGCGTCCCTCAATTCCGCTGCGCATGGTGCCGGGCGGCGCATGAGCCGGACGAAGGCAAAGCAGGTGTTCACCTGGGACGCCGCGAAGCAGTTTCTTCGCGAGCGCGGTGTCACCCTGCTATCCGCGGGCCTCGACGAAGTGCCGATGGCCTACAAGGACATCGATGAGGTGATGGCCGCGCAGGGCGACCTGGTCGAAGCACTCGCGCGGTTCGAACCCAGGCTGGTGAAGATGGCTCCTGGCGGAGAGCGGCCCGAAGACTGACGATTCGAGCCGGTCCGCCAGGCAGCTCGAGGGCGGCGTCGCGTGCCTCGTTACGCCTCCTGCCCCGCGTACAGCGCCTCGACGCGTTTCCGTTCCTCGTCGAGATAGCGCACGGCGACCCGTTCATTGACCCACCCGAGGACGACAAAAAAGAGCGTGGTGACCAGCAAGAAGAGAAGAGCGGCTTTCGGCCGGACGTACCAGGAGAGGAAGGCCACGCGCAGCACCGGCACGTAGAGCGGCAACAAATACCAGTACCGAACTCTCTTCAGCAGACGGACCTGCTGGTCGATGCGCTGCAGCAGCGCCGCCTGATAATCGCGGGCGTTCGTCGAGGGATCCAGTGGTCGCATGTCACGATGCTGGTACCACAGAAACATTCCGACAAAGGCCGCCGCGGCGATAGCCAGACCGGCAGAGACACGATCCCCACCAGCCGTCATTTGCCAACCTGCAAACAGTACGACGAGGGCGACGCCGGCGTACTCGCGCATGTTGCGTCGAGCGACCGCGACATCGAAGCGCAACAGCTTCATGCGGGCGACGTGCCGCGCGAGTTGTTCCGGATCGCGCCGGGGGAGCAGTGTCTCGTGCCACAACCGGAGCAAGTCATCGGCGCCGGCATCCAGTGATTGACTCATCGCTCGTGTCCTTTTCCCAGAGTCGCTGCGAGTTTCTGTCTCAACCGTGTCAGCCGCGTTGCGACAGTGCCCGCGCTGATCCCTGTCACCGCTTCGATGTCGGCAGCAGAGAGACCCTCGAGGTGCAACATGACCACCTGGCGATCGGGCACTGGCAGTGCCTGGACGGCCAGCCAGAGGCGGTCGCGCTGCTGGCCTTCGATCGCACTTCGTTCGGGGTCGGCGGACGACACGGGCTCGGCCACGCCCTCATCCGCCTGCTCGTGGCGCGCCCGGCGCATCCGGCGAGTCGTAAATCGAATTGCGGTGTTGTGCGCCACGCGATAGAGCCACGTGCGCTCGGAGGCATCGCCGCGGAACGACGGCAGCGCCGTCCAGAGCGCGAGCGCAATCTCCTGAAAGAGATCCTCCCGTGCTGTCGGGTCGCGAGCGTATCCATACGCAAGACGCTGCATGGGATTGAGATACCGCTTCAACAGCGCTTCGTATGCGGCCTGATGGTCGGTTCGGCGCACTCGGATCAGGTAGTGTCGCGGCGGCGTTGTTTCTTACAGAGGAACGGTGGGGTCGGGATAGGTTGCAGTGTCGACCTCAGGTCGATGTCATCTCAATGCCAGAAACGGTGCCTATCGCCTAGTCCTGTCCCTTACTGCGCAGTTCCTCAGGTAGATCGGTCAGTTTCCCGAGCATCTCGTAGATCTTGACGATCGCGTGATCGACGATGCGCGCGCCCGCGTCAGGCTGGATCGCAGTGGCCATGTTCCCCGCGCCGTACCCGCCCAGTGACGCCGCCCGAATGGTGGGGAAGTATCCGAGCGAGACGTTGGCGTACCCCAGGAAGAACGCGTCCTCGACCGGGCAGCGATTGCGCCAGTCAATCTGATAGTCCACGAACGGCTCACCCGGCACCGTCATGAACGCGATCCTCTTGTTGATCAGGATCGTCGCGACGGGTGCGTGCATGCCCTCGGTGTACCAGCGGTCGGCGACGTCGGCCTGCGCATCGCCGGAGTCGCGCCGCACCGCGCTCACGAACGGCTCACGCTTCCAGCGCGGCCGGAAGTCCAGCACGTCTTCGGCGACGTCGAGATGCGCGTCGCTCACCGCGAGCGTCCGGATGCTCTTTGCCACGCGTGCGGCCTCACGTCCGAGCCGGTCGCCCGTCCAGTCCTTCCAGCGCGGCGCGTCCTGATCCAGTGGATGGACGGCATAGAACGGATTGATGTCACCGTCGCCGCCCTGGAGGAACATGGCCATGCCGCCCAGCTCGCGCTCGATGACCGCTTCGGTCACGCCAGGAAAATCCGTTGAATACTGCAGATTGTCCGGACCGAAGACCACGGGATGGCAGGCGTAGTTGACCAGGATCGCGATCGGCGCACCGTCGGTCGTGTCGAGACGCAGCACCGACACGACGGGGTCCACGGGCGAGGTGGGCGTCATCGTGTTGTTGCGTTCGAACCAGGTGATGGTGCCGTCTGGCTCGAGCCGGAGGCGATTGTGCCCGATCAGCACGCGCCCGTAGCCCGTGCCGATCCTCGACTCGACAGCGTGCTGGTGTGCGTCGTCGATCGCACGTCCGATCTTCGCGAGCGCATCGGACTCCCAGTCGGGAGGCGCTCCGGCTGGATACGCGGGGCGGATGTCAGGGCCCGCATGCGTGTGCGTCGCCGTGACGAGCACGTACGAGATGCCGCTGGACTTCGCCGCATTCTCGCGCAGGCGCCTCACCCACTCGAATGCGGGCGGCTCTCCGAGATCGAGACCGACGAATGCAATGCGCGTCTCGCCCGCTTCGAGGACGAGCACACGGGCCATCAGCGGATCACGAACGCCTGTTGCGCCGGTCTTGCGGCCGCCGTACCCGTACATCGTCAGACCGATCGGCGGCGTGATGTCCACGCGCGCCACACCGGCCTTGAGCGGGCCGGCTGCGGCCGCGGAGGGCTGAAGGGCTGCGAACAGCGCGACGACGAGCACGGCTATGAAAGGGCGCACGGCTTTCTCCTCGGGACGGTCGGTTGCCGCGCCTATAATTCCAGAACCGAGGCGCTGACGGTTCCCGCTCGGATGCTCACGTACGAGAGCCTCGGCCGCTCAGGCCCAGCCGCGCACGACCTTTTTGACCGCCGCGACGAGGACGACACCGACTACGCCTTCATCGCCCTGTCCTTCGACTGAGGACGACTCGATGATCGTCGCCTTCATGTCGAAGCCGAGGCGCGGCAGCACTCGCTCGAGGTCGTCAACCGTGACGCGCGCGCACGGATAGTTTGATCCCCCGACGCGATAAAAATCCGTGTCGGCCAGACACGAGAGGAACAGGCGGCCTCCAGGAGCGACCAGCCTCGCCAGATTGGCCATCACCTCTTCCCAGCGCGCCAGGCTGATACCGACTTCCTCAGTGCAGTAAAACGCCGACACCACCGGATACCACACGTCGCGGCCCAGCACGTGCTGCTGGGTCAAATCGCAGGGGAGGAGTTCCGTGACCTTGCCTCTCGCGGCTCCTTCGAGCGCACTCACGGCAGCCGGGCTGTCCCGCCGTCCCTCGAGTTCGAGCACCAGCTCCGCGTAGCGGTGCCAGCCGCACGCGTCCGGCGCGCTTCGCTTCCACCTCTCGATCTCCGAGAGATTCTCCGGCAGGTAATCCGCGACATGAATCTCGCCCACCCGGCCGATAAATGGCAGTACATGATGCACCGTGGGACCGCAGCCCACCTCCAGCATCACAGACTGCGGCGGCAGGTCGCGCAGCTGCCGCACGAGGAACTCGAACACGCGCAGTTCATCGTTGGTCGGGGGCTTGTCGCGATAGTACGTGTCGATATACGCGGCGGCGAACGACTTCGTCGTGCGGAAGTCGAACAGTCCGTCGACGGGCTCGGCGACCAGGTGCCGCATGATCGTGGATCGTCAGAGCACTCTGAAGGTCTGGAGTGCCGGATCGGAGGCGCCCTTGATCACGGCGCCGTGGCTCTGCATGTACTGCAGGTATTCCACGATGTCGCTCGAGATGATCTCGCCCGCGGCGACAATAGGCACCCCAGGCGGATAAGTCGCGATCGTCTCGCCCGACACGCGGCCCACAGCCGCATTCGCGTTCACGACAGACTTGGCGGCGAACTTCGCCACACGCGGCAGCACGGCGATGTGCGGAATAGACGGTGGAGCCGGCACGGCAATCCGCTCGGCGTCGGTGCCCGTGTGGACGATCGTTTTGAGTTCTGCGTAGAGCGTCGAGATATCGCGTTCAGTCGTGCCTGGCGTGAACAGAAACAGCACGTTCTGCAGCGTGGCCAGTTCCGGATAAATGTGCCGTGCCTGCAGGCGGCGCTCCACCTCGAAGCCGGTCAGGCCCGTGCGCGATACGTCGATCGTCACGCGGGTGCAATCGATCTCGGCAAACCCGGGCTTGCCATCCTGCTCGCGCCCGAAGCAGGTCACGCCGGGGAGCTGCCGGCACGAGAGGCGGAACGCGTCCGCGCGGGCAATGGTTTCGCGCCACACGGCATCGCCCTGCTCGACCAGCTGGTGAACACCGAGCTCGATTGACGCCAGGATGGGATAGGAGAACGACGTGCTCACCAGCCCCAGCTCGTTGATGTGCTCGTACAGCCGCGGAACCGACGCCTGGTTCCGTAACAGCAGCAGACTGCCCTGCGACAGTGCCGTGGCCACCTTGTGCGTCGACTGGGCCACGAAGTCAGCGCCCGCGTCTTCTGCGGCCGTGGGGAGCGCGTCACTGAAATGAAAGTGAGGGGCGTGGGCTGCATCCACCACGACCGGCAGTCCGCGTTCGTGCGCGAGTGCGACGATGGCCGCCAGCTCACCGACGATACCGAAATAGTTCGGCGAGGTGATGAAGACGCAGTCGACCGGCTCCCGCGCGAGCAGGTCGTGCACGGCGGCCCTCGTCGGTCCGAGCGACACGCCGAGCTCGCGATCGTAGACCGCAGGTAGATACACGGGGTGAAAACCGCCGTGGACCATCGCGGCGGTCACCGAGCTGTGCGCATCCCGGTTGACCAGTACGCGTCCGCCGGACGGACACGCGGTCAGGAGGCCCAGAATGTTGAGTCCGCTCGTGCCGTGCGTGGAAGGGAAGCTCCAGGCCACGCCGTATGCGGCGGCCAGCTGACGCTTCAGACGCTGGAGCGGTTTGTCACCCTGATAGGAGAACAGGCTACCCAGTTCGCAGACCGACGTGCTCTGGTCCAGTTGAAAGGCGCCGGCGAGAAGCCGTGTCCCTTCGCTGAACGTCCGGTTCCGGCGCGACGAGGTCAGCATTGGCGCAGGTGCCGGCAGCTGCGGCCCCCGCGGTGCCCCGGCGTCGCGAATGAGAGACCGGCGGCAGACACCTTCAACAGCGCCGCCGTCAGCGGCGTAGCCTCGTCGAGAGACACCTCGCCACTCGCGTCGGTGGTCTCGTCGTCTCTGATGTCGTCCCCCGGATCGCTCGACCCGCGGGCCTGTGCACTTCTCGCCATGGCGCGTGGTGTCACGTGGCAACGCGGCGGAGTCGCGCGCACAGAGTGTGTACGCAGGGCCACCTCGATCGGACACGTGTCCTCAGCTACTTTCGGCAGCGGACGCGCAAACTTTATGTATCCCCGCGAATGCGCGGCTCGCCGCACCCCCAACGCTAAAGGATCCGTGCTGCCAGGCCGACTCCGTACGGTATAGGGCGGACGCTCGTTCGATCGCGGCCAGTCGGCGCGATCGCGCGATGCGCGCCCTCGCGCGCTTTTTCACGCGGAGCGAAACGACGTGCACACGCGAGTCAGCCCGATCGGGCAGGTGCGGAATGCGCTGGGGGTACTGGCGCTCGTGGCGTTGTGTGCGCCGCCGGCACACGGCCAGAGCATGGATGCGACCGCCACGCCAGACACGTCTGCCACACCGGACGGAGCCCCCACACCGGACACGCCGCCCGACCTCTCGAAGCTCAGTCTCGAGCAGCTGGTGGATCTCAAGATCGACCAGGTGTACGGGGCGTCCGCTTATCTCCAGAAGGTCACCGAAGCGCCATCCTCGGTGACGATCGTCACGGCGCAGCAAATCCGGCGGTACGGGTTCCGAACGCTCGCAGACGTGCTTCGCAGCGTGCGCGGCTTTTATGTCACCTACGACAGAAACTACAGCTACGTCGGTGTGCGCGGCTTCTCGCGGCCGGGCGACTACAACGCCCGCGTGTTGCTGCTCATCGACGGGCACCGCCTGAACGACAACGTGTTCGGCAGTGCGCTCATCGGCAGCGAATTCCCGCTCGACGTCGCGCTGATCGATCGTATCGAGATCATCCGCGGCCCCAGCTCCTCGCTCTACGGCACGAGCGCGTTCTTTGCCGTGATCAACGTGATCACGCGCGACACGCAGCAGCTGCGCGGAACCGAGCTGGCAGGCGCGATCAGCAGCTTCGATACAGGGCAGGGCCGGGTCAGCTACGGCCATCACTACGCGAATGACGTGAGCGTCGTCCTGTCCGGCACCCTGTACAAGAGCAAGGGACAGGAACAGCTCTTCTACCAGGCATTCGACAGTCCCGAAACCAACAACGGCGTCGCCGAGCACGCAGACCGCGATGGCGCGACGCAGCTGCTCGCGACAGCGACCTACAAGGGCTTCCGCCTGCAGGGGCTCTACGGAACCCGTGACAAGCGCGTGCCGACGGCGTCCTTCGGGACGGTGTTCGACGATCCGCGCACGGGCACGATCGAGACACAGGGCTACGTCGACCTCTCGTATCAGCGGGATCTGAAGAGCGGATGGCATGTCGCCAGCCGCGGCTACTACGACCGCTACGGCTACGACGGCGACTACGTGTACGACAACGGCGAAGCCGCGCCGCCCCCGACGATCGTGAACAAGGACTTCGCCCGCGGTGTCTGGTGGGGGGCGGAGCTGACCGCCAGCCGCCGCATCGCGAACCGGCACACGCTGGCAGTGGGCACCGAGTTTCGCGACAACGTAAGACAGGACCAGTACAACTACGATCTGGAAACAGGGCTGCAGCACCTGGACGATCGCCGGCACTCGACGAACTGGGCGGTCTTCGTGCAGGACGAATTCACGCTCGGCGAGAAGCTCCGGCTGAACCTCGGCGCGCGGCACGATCAGTACGACACGTTCGGAGGCACCACGAATCCGCGCATCGGTGCCATCTACAATCCGGTGCCGAAGACGACGCTGAAGCTGCTCTACGGTCAGGCGTTCCGTGCGCCGAACGCCTATGAGCTGTTCTGGCACCAGACCGATCTGGCGAAGTCCAATCCAGCGCTCCACCCCGAGACCAACCGCACGTCGGAGTTCGTGCTGGAGCAGTACGTCGGCAGCCATCTGCAGCTGACGACCACGACCTTCCACTACACCGTCAATGGCCTGATCACGCAGCAGACCGATCCGCTCGACCAACTCCTCGTCTACAACAACGTGGACAAGGTCAAGGCCGATGGCGTCGAACTGGAGCTGGAGGGGAAATGGCGGAACGGGCTCGAGAGCTTTGTCAGCTACACGCTGCAGAACGCCCGGAACGCCCAGACAGATGTACGTCTCACCAACTCACCGACCCATGTGGCGCACGTCAACGTGATTGCGCCACTCGGCCGGCCTGGCCTGTTCGCGGGTGTCGAGCTCGGATACCTGAGCTCGAGGCGCACACTCGCCGGCAGTAGCGTCGGCGGCGCCGCCGTCGCCAACCTCACGTTCTTCAAGCAGCGCGTCGCTCGCGGCCTGGACCTGTCGGCCAGTCTGTACAACCTCTTCGGCACGCACTACTCCGATCCCGCCTCCGAAGAATTTCGGCAGGACAGCATCGCGCAGGACGGCCGGACCGCACGTGTCTGGCTGACTGTCACCTTCCCGCGCGCGAACTGAGCGATGTCCGAATGGCGCGCGTGGAGACGAGGCAGCACCAGCGGGCGCGCAGTCGCCTGGCTGCTGATGCTCGTCTTCGCGTTGAGCCTCGGCCGGCGCACTGACGCATCGGGCGGAAGCACGGCCGCTCCGCAGTCACCCGAATATCTGATCAAGGCCGCATATCTCTACAACTTCGCGATGTTCGTCGATTGGCCTCCCGAGGCGTTCCCAGCCTCCGGTGCGCCCATCGTGATCGGCGTGGTCGGCGCGGATCCGTTCGGGTGGGCACTCGACCGGATGGTGCTCGACAAACGCATCAACAATCGGCGCATCGTCGTCGAGCGCTTCAAGCTCGGTGACGACGTACGGCGCTGCCACATCCTGTTCGTGAGTCCGGCCGAATCCACGCACGTGGGCGACGTGGTGCAGAAGGTCGGCACCCAGGCCGTGCTGATTGTCGGGGACGAATCAGACGCGGTGATCCGAGGCGGCACGATCGCGTTCACCGTCAGGAACGACAAGGTTGGTTTCGAGATCAATCTGACGGCCGCGCGGCGCGCGCGGCTGACGATCAGCTCGAAGCTGTTGAACCTTGCACAGGTGGTTCGAGGATGACTGTCAAACCGCGGCACACAACCGGCGGGAGTCTCCGCAACCTCTCCATCAAGCGCAAGCTGATGCTCATCACGATGAGTACCAGCACGGTGGCGCTGCTGCTGGCGTCGGTCGGATTCGTCGTCTTCGATCTCGTCGCATTCCGCAGTCAGATGAGCGACGACCTGATGACGCAGGCCGAAATCGTCGGCGCCAACAGCATGGCGGCCCTCGCGTTCAGCGACGGCCCCGCGGCGCGTGAGATCCTGGCGGCCCTGAAAGCCAGGGAGAGCATCGTCGCTGCGGCGCTGTATACGCCTGACGGCACACTCGTGGCCGACTACCGCCGGGACGCCCAGGGCGCCCGTGTGGTGCCCGCACGTCCGGATCGCAGCGGGTCTCGATTTGAAGACAACTATCTGAGGGTCTTCCATCGGATCGAGCTGCACGGGCAAATCCTGGGCACGGTCTACATCGAATCCGACATGCAGCAATGGGACGAGCGCCTCAAGCGCTACACGGGCATCGTCTGCGTGCTGATGCTCGGAGCGGCGATCGTGGCCCTCCTGCTCTCGTCGTGGCTGCAGCGGATGATTTCGGCGCCGATTCTCGGACTCCAAGACACCATGCGGAGCGTGTCGGCTCAGCAGAGCTTTGCCCTCCGCGCGGTCAAGACGAATGACGACGAGATCGGGTCGCTAATCGACGGCTTCAATGCGATGCTGGCCGAGATTCAGCAGCGCGATACCGCGCTTCAGGGTGTCAACGACAGCCTGACCGTCCGCACGCGCGAGCTGGAGCGCGAAGTCACCGAGCGCCTCAGAGCGCAGGAAGAACTGAAAACGCTCAACGCCACCCTCGAGCTCCGCGTGGCCGAGCGGAGTGCGGCCGCCGAACAGCGTGCGCTTCAATTGGCCCGATCCGAGGAAGCGCATCAGAAGCAGAGCCGCATTCTCCAATCGATTCTCGACAGCATGAGCGACGGCGTCATCGTCGCCGACGATGCGGGCAGCCTGATTCTCGTCAACCCGGCGGCCGAGACGATGCTGCGCCTGGATGATGAGCCCGCGCCGCACGATCAATGGGCGCAGCGCTACGGGCTGTACCTGCCCGATACCGTCACGCTCTATCCGATGGACCGGTTCCCGCTGACGCAGGCCGTGAGAGGCGAAGCTGTCGCCGATGTCGAGGTCTTCGCGCAACAGCCCGGGCGCGAGGACGGCCGCTGGCTGAGTGTCAACGCCACACCGCTCAAGGACGAGGAGGGCGTGCTTCACAACGGCGTCGCCATCTTCCACGACATCACCGCCCGAAAGCATGCGGCCGAGGAACTGCTGAACGCGAAGAACGCCGCCGAGGCCGCCAACCGCGCGAAAAGCCAGTTCCTGGCCAATATGAGCCACGAGCTGCGCACGCCGTTGAACGCCATCATCGGCTACAGCGAAATGCTGCAGGAACAGGCCCAGGACATGGACCATCCAGAGGCCATTCCGGACCTGCGCCGCATCCACTCGGCCGGCAAGCACCTGCAGTCGCTCATCGACGAC
>JBKPMA010000704.1:0-6593 GCA_046731935.1 Acidobacteriota bacterium | reverse complement strand
CGACGGGTGCGGCAGTCGGTGCGGACGGATGGTGCGGCAGGAAGGTGCGGGGGCTCCAACGCGACGAGTATGCGGGGGCGGGGTTGTTCTTCTTGTCTTCGAACATACCCCGCCCAGGTGCGAACTAGTTTTGCGGTGCTTGCACGATGCCCGCACCGATGTCGCTCGGATCGAACCCTGCCTTCAATCCGTTCGTCGTGGCCGAGCCCACCACGCGAGCGGCGAGCAGTCCCGCGTTGAGCTGATTCGCAATCTTCAGCTTCTGTGCCCAGAGAGTGACCACGCCCGCAACGTGCGGCGTCGCCATACTCGTGCCGCTCATGGTCGTCAGACCGCCGCCCCGCTTCGCGGAGATGACGCCGACACCAGGCCCGGAGACCTGGGCACCGACGTTCGAGAACGGCGCGATGCTGAAACCGTCCGCGCCCGTGCCAAGTGCCGCCACTGACACGATGCCGGTGGCCACGGCGGGCGGACTGACCGAGATCTCGAAGTCAGGATTCACATCCCGCTGGCTCTCGTTGCCTGCCGCCGCGACGAGCACGGTGGCCTGCATGAACGCCCCACCCGCCTGAACGAGCGACGCGAGCCGTTCGAAGAGCAGCACGTTGGTCCGATACCCCTCGAGCGCAATCGAGGTCGCCAGTTCGGTCGGCAGCCCCTGCCCTTCCAGTTCCTTGACGAACCCGGGGAAATCGATCCCGAGCGACATCGAAATGACATTCGCACCGTTCTGCACAGCCCACTGGATGGCCTGCATGATCGTGTCGCTGCCGCCGCCGTTGCCGCCCAGCACTTTGCCGATGACGGCCTGCTTGACGCCGCGCGCCACTCCGATCCGAGTGCCGCTGACGTCTCGTCCGAAGATCGTGCCGGCGCAGTGCGTCCCGTGCCCGTGCTCGTCATCGTCGCTCGCGTTGGTGAAGTTCTTCCGAATCAGATTGACGCCGGCGAAGGCGGGATGATTCGGATCGATGCCCGTGTCGAGGACCGCCGGGATGATCCCGTCGCCATCGAACGGTGAGGTGTCGGCCTTGACCGCCTGGACGCCCCACGTCGTGCCCGCGGCTGGTGCCGCGACGGCAGCGACGTCGATGGGCGCGATCAGTCGCATGGGGATGACGGGCGCCACGCCTATGACGCCCTTCTGGCGTTCGAGCTCGGCGGCCTCGCCGCGCTGGAGTGTTTCGAGTTGAACGTCAACCGACAGTTTGGGGGCGAGCGTGGCAGGCCCGGCCGTGGGCATGCCTTCGAGACCGCCACCCGATGTGCTCCGGAGAACGACGTGCTTCACGTTCATGCCAGCTCCTCCTTGCGTCAGGCTGACCGCCGCTGTGGATCGAAGGGTCACTCCCAGAGTGGACGGTGCGAGGAGAGAAACGTATCAGACGCGCATAAAGAAACCAGCGCAATCTTCGGCAACCAGCTCATCGGGATCTTGTATTCCCGTGCAGCCGTGGCTATGGTAGGGGCGCTTCCAAGGAGACGCATGTCCACATCGGTTGCGCCGGTCCGATTGACCGTGCGGCGTTTTGGTGAGACCGAACGCCGCGATGCCTGGTGGGTCCAGCCCGTTGTCGTGTTTCTCGCGTTGTCCACCTTTCTGGTGTACGCCACGTGGGCAGCGTTTCAAGGCGACCACTACGCGTTTGGCCCGTACCTCTCGCCGTTCTATTCACCGGAGATTGTTGGTTCGTCGCCGCACGCCTGGTTCGGTCCCAAGCCGGCCGCGTGGCCGGGCTGGCTTCCGTTCTCGCCGGCGTTGATCATCCTGCCGATTCCGGCGTTCTTCCGATTCACCTGCTATTACTACCGCGGGGCGTACTACAAGGCGTTTTGGGCCGATCCGCCATCCTGCACGGTCGGGGAACCGCGCTCGACGTACTGGGGCGAGAACTCGTTCCCGCTCATCCTGCAGAACGTCCATCGCTACATGCTGTTCCTCTCGGTCGGCATCCTGATCGTGCTCGCGTACGATGTCTGGAAGGCGTTCTGGTTCACCGACGCGGCGACGGGCGCGGTCTCGTTCGGCATCGGCGTCGGGTCGCTCGTCCTCTTGGCCAACACCGTCCTCCTCAGTGGGTACTTGTTCGGCTGCCATTCAATGCGTCATGTCGTCGGCGGATGCGTCGATCAGCTCTCGCGCGCACCGATGGGCGTTCGCGCCTATTCCTGCGTGAGTTGCCTCAACCGCCGTCACATGGTCTGGGCCTGGTGCAGTCTGGTGAGCGTCGGCCTCAGTGACCTGTACATCCGCCTCTGCTCGATGGGCGTGCTGACGGACGTCAGGATCTGGTGATGCCGGAGTATCAGACACACGACCACGACGTCCTCGTCATCGGCGCCGGCGGGGCGGGATTGAGAGCCGCCATCGAAGCCTCGGCGGCGGGCGTCTCTGTCGGCCTCGTCTGCAAATCGCTGCTCGGCAAAGCGCACACCGTCATGGCCGAAGGCGGCATCGCGGCGGCGCTCGCCAACGTCGACGACCGCGACAACTGGAAAGTGCACTTCGCCGACACGATGCGCGGCGGCCAGTACGTGAACAACTGGCGCATGGCGGAGCTCCATGCGAAGGAAGCGCCGGATCGCGTACGCGAGCTGGAGGCCTGGGGCGCCGTGTTCGATCGCACGAAGGATGGGCGCATCCTCCAGCGGAACTTCGGCGGCCACCGCTACCCGCGCCTCGCGCACGTCGGCGACCGCACTGGACTCGAGCTGATCCGCACGTTGCAGGATCACGGGATCCATCAGGGCATCGACGTGTACATGGAGTGCACGGTCATCACGCTGCTCAAAGACGGCGGACGCGTCGTCGGCGCATTCGGCTACGAGCGCGAACGCGGGCGGTTCAAGCTCTTTCGCGCCAAGGCGGTGGTGCTCGCCACCGGCGGCGTCGGGCGCGCCTTCAAGATCACCAGCAACAGCTGGGAGTACACGGGCGACGGGCACACGCTTGCGTACGACGCCGGCGCCGATCTCGTAGACATGGAATTCGTGCAGTTCCATCCGACGGGAATGATCTGGCCGCCGAGCGTCCGGGGCATCCTCGTGACCGAGGCCGTGCGCGGGGAGGGCGGCGTGCTCCGCAACAGCGAAGGCAAGCGGTTCATGTTCGACGACATTCCGGACAACTACCGCACACAGACGGCGGACAACGAAGACGAAGGCTGGCGCTACACACAGGGCGACAAGGCGGCGCGGCGTCCTCCCGAGCTCCTCACACGCGATCACGTCAGCCGCTGCATCAACCGTGAAGTGAAAGCCGGGCGCGGAAGCCCGCACGGGGGCGTCTTCCTCGACATCGCGTGGATCAAGGCGCGCATTCCACACAGCGCCGAGCACATCAAGAAGAAGCTGCCGAGCATGTACCACCAGTTCAAGCAGCTCGCCGATCTCGACATCACGAAGGAACCGATGGAGGTCGGGCCGACGACGCACTACATCATGGGTGGGGTGAAGGTGGACGCCGACACGCAGATGTCGAGCGTGCCGGGCCTTTTCGCAGCGGGCGAATGCGCGGCGGGGATCAACGGCGCCAACCGTCTCGGCGGCAACTCGCTCTCGGACATCCTGGTCTTCGGCAAGCGTGCGGGCGAATACGCAGCCAAGTACGCAAAAGAACAGACGACGGCAGCTGCCGATCCCGCGCAGGTGGAAGCGGCAGCACGACGCGCGCTCGAACCGTTCGAGCGAGGTACGGCCGGAGAGGGTCCGTATCAGATCCAGTACGCCCTGCAGGAGATGATGCAGGACCTCGTGGGCATCGTCCGGAATGAGGGTGAGATGCAGCGCGCCCTCGACGGCCTCGGGCCGCTTCGCGCGCGGAGCGGCCAGGTCGGCGTCGGCGGCCACCGCGAGTACAACCCCGGATGGCATGCCGCGCTCGATCTGCACAGCCTTCTCACGGTGTCTGAAGCCATCACCCGTTCGGCCATCGAGCGCAAAGAGAGCCGCGGCGGACACTTCCGCGAGGACTATCCCGACAAAGACAACGCGTTCTCCACGTTCAATCTCGTCGTCCGCAAGGGACGCGACGGCGCAATGGAGCTGTCGCGCGTGCCGATCCCCGAGATGCGCGACGATCTCAAGCAGATCATCGAGGAGATGAAGTAGATGGCGGCCAGCGCGACATTCCGGATCTGGCGCGGCGATGCACAGGCGGGCGGATTTCAGGAGTACTCGACCGAGGTGTCCGAGGGCATGGTGGTACTCGACGCCGTGCACCAGATCCAGGCCCAGAAGGCGAACGACCTTGCCGTGCGGTGGAACTGCAAGGCGGGCAAGTGCGGATCGTGTTCGGCTGAAGTGAACGGACAGCCGCGCCTGATGTGCATGACGCGCCTGAACGAGCTCGATCTGACCAAGCCGGTCTCGGTCGAGCCCATGCGTGCCTTTCCACTGGTCCGCGACCTGGTGACGGATGTCTCGTCGAACTTCCGCGCCAAGAAGGGCATCAAGAAGTTCAAGCCGCGGCCGCCCGATGCCCCCGACGGCACGTGGCGGATGGCTCAGGTCGACGTGGAGCGCGTGCAGGAGTTCCGGAAGTGCATCGAATGCTTTCTCTGCCAGGACGTCTGCCACGTGCTCCGCGATCACGCGCTGTTCGACGAGTTCGTCGGACCGAGACACTTCGTCTATTCCGCAGCGCTCGAGATGCACCCGCTCGATACTGAGAACCGCACGCGGGACCTGAAATCCGCGCACGGCATCGGATATTGCAACATCACCAAGTGCTGCACGAAAGTTTGTCCCGAGAGCATCACGATCACCGACAATGCGATTATCCCGTTGAAGGAGCGCGTCGTAGACGAGCTCTACGATCCGGTCGTGAAGCTGTTCCGCATGTTCCGCTCCTGACGCTGGCATCAGCCAGGTCCTGTGGAGCAGGGGCCATTCACCGAATGCACCCCGGCATGGAGGGCGCCATGGATTTCGAGCTCAAAACCCTCTCTCCCGAAGCCGTGGATCGCGCGCTCGCGCGAGCCGAGCGCTACCGTCTGCTGAACGAGCCCGGACAGGCCGTGAGCATCTGCCTCGATGCGCTGGAAGTGCAGCCTGAGAACCAGACCGCATTGACCACGCTCCTGCTCGCGCTGACCGATCAGTTCGACAGCGATTCCTCGTCGGTGTCGGACGCGTGGGACACCGTGTCACGGCTCCGCGATCCTTACGAGCGCGCCTACTACTCGGGCATCGTGTTCGAGCGGCGTGCGATCGCACGCTTGCGGCAGGGCCGCCCTGGCTGCGGTCCCCAGGCGTATCAGTGGCTGCGGGAGGCCATGGCGTGGTACGAGAAGGCCGAGGCCCAGCGCCCCGCCGGCAACGATGATGCGCTGCTTCGATGGAACGCCTGCGCGCGGCTGATCATGCGCGATCGCAATCTGGTCCCGCGTGTGGACGAACCGGCCGAGCCGATCGTTGCAGAGTAAGAAAACACCCGAATTGTCGAATGACGATCGACGAATGACGATTCGTTCGCTGCCGGCGTGGTATCGATCCGGATCCGCACAGCAGGCCGCGGTCGACTATCTGGCGGCAACGTTTCCGTCTTTCAACTGGGTCGGCATCTACGTGCTGCGCGGCGACACGCTCGAGCTCGGGCCGTACATTGGCGCCCCGACCGAGCACACGCGCATCAAGGTGGGCGTCGGCGTCTGCGGTACGGCCGTCGCGCGGAACGAAGACATGAACGTTCCCGACGTGCATGCACTCGACAACTATCTCGCGTGCAGTCTCGAAACCGCGTCGGAGCTCGTCGTGTTGATCCGGGATGCAGACGGCCGCGTGCTCGGCCAGATCGACATCGACAGCCACACGCCCAACGCCTTTGGTCCCGCTGAAGAAGCGGCGGTCCGCCAGGTCGCACACGAGCTCGGCGCGCTCTGGGAGCAGTAGCCGAGCCCCACACTCATTGCCGTTCGAAGACGAGGATGCTCGGCACAACTCGCCCCGTGATGCGCTGGGTGACCGTCAATGTCTTGAGATCGGGCGAGAGCTTCATCTCCTGCGTGTCGAAGACGTGCCCGTTGCCACGTTTGTCTGTCAGTTCGAGCGTATGCTCGTCGAGGCGCCGTAACGACGACGTCGGCACGAAGCTCGCGTTCTCGCCCGCGTTGGGATAGTCCTTGCCATCCAGCCTCATGTTCCTGGTCAGTTTCGACGTGGAATCGAGAATGGAAAGCCCGTCTCCTTCGTAGGGCCGCAGCTGCAGCGTGAGGTCGAAGTTCACCGCCATGTTCGTCGTGATCCAAGTGCCGGCGAAGCCTGATCCCGTTCCGTGCCGGCTGTACACGTACTTGACGGTCGTGGGCGAGCCGCTGGACGGAATGTCCGTGTAGTTGTCGGTGAGCGTCTGCCCGTCGTTCGAAAGCGTCCAATCGGCGGAGAGGAGCTTGCGGCCATCCTTCTTGCGGACCACCTTCCAGGCGTTCGGGCCCTCGGAGGTGACGGCGAGGGTGGTGCCTGAATTGCCCGGCTGGTCCGTCCCGTCAATCACGATGGTCTCGCCGTTACCATCGCCGGCAAAATCAAAGGCATACTTGTTGGTGTCGACCTGTCCGACCTTCATTTGATCGGTCAGCTTGGATTTGGAC
>JBKPMA010000703.1:0-5540 GCA_046731935.1 Acidobacteriota bacterium | reverse complement strand
GCCTAGCCCATGGCCCGACTGCTGCTGGCTGCCATTCTTGTCGTGTCAGCTCCGGCGGCGTGGGCGCAGTCGATCCCCGTTCGCTATACGGAGGGGTCCGTTCACGGCTTCCTCGTCGTCCGCACGCTCGAAGGCAAAGTGCTGGCGGACGGCGATCTGATTCAAACGTCGAACGCCGATCGCGTCACCACTAAACTCGTATTCCGCTTCGCGGATGGATCGTTCCAGGAAGAGACGACCGTTTTTTCGCAGGGTAAGCGGTTCAGTCTGATCAGCGATCGTCTCGTGCAGAAAGGCCCGTCGTTTCCGCAGCCCTTGACGATGATGCTGGACGGGCGGAGCGGGGAAGTAACGGTCAAGTACTCCGACGACGACGGCAAGGCGAAGGTCGACACCGATCGCATCACGGTGCCGCCCGACCTTGCCAACGGACTTCTGCTCACGATGCTGAAGAACGTGGGTACTGGCTCTCCCCCGAAGACCGTGTCAATGGTGGTCGCCACGCCGAAGCCCCGGCTCGTCAAGCTCGAGATCTCGCCGCCGACGGTCGAGTCGTTTTCAACGAATGGCATGCCGCGTAAAGCGGCGCACTACGTGATCAAGGTCAATCTCGGTGGCATTACGGGCATGGTGGCACCACTCGTGGGCAAGCAGCCGCCCGATTCACACGTGTGGATGCTGCAAGGCGAGGTGCCGGTGTTCGTCAAGGCCGAACAGCCGTTCTATGCCGGCGGTCCCGTGTGGCGCATCGAGCTCACGAGTCCCACCTGGTCGCGCGACGAGAGCTAGGGGACGCCCCGCACCTAGCGACCGCACCTTCCGTGCGCACCCACTGGCCGCACCTGTTGCCGCACCTCTCTTCCGCGCCTCCCTCTGAACGTGTCATTATTTGGGTTCCGACCACCTGGGGAGCCCAAGCAGGATGAGACTACGACCGTGGATGTCAGTGTGTCTGGCACTGATCGTCGGCATCAGTCTGACAGCGAGCGCGCGTCATCAGGACGCCGCCCAAGTGCCGGCACCGCCCGCCGCACAGCAGCCCGCCGATACGCAGAAGCCAGCCGAACCGCCGACGCCGCCGCCGGCGCACGGCCAGAATCGCGAAGAGGGACCGCCGCCATTTCCGGCGCAGCAGCGCCCGCCCGCGTCTGCCGAAGTTCTCGAGCGTGGTAAGACGAACTACGCCAGCCTCTGCAGCGCCTGCCACGGTGCTGACGCGCGCGGTGGACAGCTGGGCGGCGTCAACCTGTTGCGATCCGCACTCGTCCTTGGCGACAAGGAGGGCGAGCTCGTCCTGCCGATCATCAAGAACGGACGTCCGGGCACTGCCATGGTTCCCGTCCCCATGTCGGACGAGAATGCGAAAGCCGTCGTCGCCTACATTCACAGCCTGCAGGCCGAAGGCAGTCAGCAGGGAGGACCTCCCCCTGGGCCACCGATCGTCCTGAATGTCGTCGTTGGCGACGCGAAGGCCGGAAGCGCGTATTTCGCGGCGAACTGTTCAACGTGCCACTCCACGACGGGTGACCTTGCTGGCATCGCGAGCCGTGTCGAAGACGCAAAGGCGTTGCAGAACCTGTGGGTGTCTGGCGGACGCACGAGCGGCATGGGCGGACGACGCCGCCGGGCGAATGGGCAACCGAGCGCTGCGACGCCGACCGTCAAGGTGACACTCCCGGACGAAGTCGTCGAAGGCGCGCTGGCCCGCGTAGATGACTTTCTGGTGACGGTGCGACTGGCTGACGGCACGACACGGTCCATCCGTCGCGACGGCGACACGCCCAAAGTCGAGATCACCAATCCGCTCGCGCGTCACGATGAGCTGCTCGCGGGCTATACCAACAAGAACGTACAGGACGTCACCGCATTCCTCGCGACCCTCAAATGATGCTGAAGAGACTGATCTCCGTTGCAGGACTCCTGCTGCTCCCCATCGTGCTCGCGGGACAGGGGCGGGGGATCGATCCGTCCGAGCTGCTGAAGCCGCTGGCTGACACGTGGCCGACATACTCCGGCGACTACTCCGGCAAGCGCTACAGCTCGCTGTCGCAGATCAACCAGACCACGGTGAAGCGCTTGAGCCTCGCGTGGACAGCCTCGGTGACGGCCGGCCCCGGCGGCGACCAGGGCTTCGGTTATTTCCGCCGCGGCGGATCACCTCCCGCCGTCGTTGGCGGACTCGGTCCGGCCGACGGCCCGGTCGTGCCCGCGAACATCAAGGGCACGCCGCTGATGATCGACGGCACGCTCTATGTGACTACGCCCGACAACGCGTGGGCGATGGATGCGCGCGACGGACGCGAGCTGTGGCACTACTTCTGGCGCACGCGCGGCGGGACGCCGATCGCCAACCGCGGCGCCGGCATGTGGCACGACAAGATCTACATGGTGACGCCAGACAACTACCTGGTGTCGCTCGAATCGAAGACCGGGAAGGAACGCTGGCGGAAGGAAGTGGCGGACTTCAACCAGCAGTACTTCTCGACCGCTGCTCCCATCATCGTCGGCGATCACCTGCTCATCGGCACGGGCAACGATCTCGACTCGCCGGGCTATCTGCAGTCGCTCGATCCAGACACGGGCGAGATGCAGTGGCGGTTGTACACCGTGCCCATGAAGGCGGGGGATCCTGGACTCGAGACGTGGCCCAGCCTCGAGGCGGCGCGCTATGGCGGAGGCCATCCGTGGCTGCCTGGCGTCTACGATCCGGACACGAAGCTGTACATCTTCGGCACGGGCAATCCGATTCCCGCGTACACGGCAGGACGCGGTGAAGGCGCCAATCTGTACACGTGCACGCTCATCGCGGTGAACGTTGACACCGGCAAGATGGCCTGGCACTTCCAGACTTCACCGCACGACATGCACGACTGGGACTCCGCGCAGACGCCGATCCTGATTGACGCCGTCATCAAGGGCAAGCCGCGCAAGCTGGTCTCCACCGCGGCGCGGAACGGCTACTTCTTCACGCTCGATCGCGTCACCGGCGAGCACATCGTGACGTCGAAGTACGGCCTCGCGACCAATTGGGTCAAGAGCATCGCGCCCAACGGATCGCTGAGGCGCGAACCGACCAAAGACGCGCTCGTGCCAGGCGCGATTGTGTCGCCGGGATCGGGCGGGACGATCAACTGGGAGCCGCCGGCGTACTCTCCTGACACGAAACTGTTCTACGTGTCGGAGCACAACGGATATTCGCTGTATTACCTGACGGATACTGACCCGCGCGGATCGATGGGTCTGGGCGGCCACGAAGAGGTCGAGGTCGGCACAGCCGGCGACTTCCTCACGGCGATCGATCCAACGACCGGCTCGATTGCCTGGCGCCGGCCGTACCTCGGCTTCTACGGCGGCGGGGGCGGCGGCATGCTGACGACCGCCGGGAAGCTGGTGTTCACCGGCGACGCAGGCGGCAATCTCGTCGCCTACGACGCGGTGACCGGTACACCGGTCTGGCACACGCACATCGGCTATGTGTCGAATCCGCCGACGACGTACCTCCTCGATGGCAAGCAGTATCTGCTCGTAGCCGCGGGGAACACGCTTTATGCCTTCTGGCTCTACGAGTAGACCGGCTCTACTGGCGCGCCGCAGCGGTGCGCCCGCCACCATCGCACTCGCTGCTGTGCTCTGTGCGAGCGCCTGTTCGTCCGGCTCGCCGGAGTCGAAACAGGCTGCAGGCGCTCCAGTGTCGGCAGGCCCGTCCGGGCCCGTCCTCTACGTCTCCAACGAAACCGCCGGTACGGTCGCAATCCTCGATGGATCGACCGGCGCGGTTGAAGCGCAAGTAGCGGTCGGCAAGCGTCCGCGGGGTGTGAAGCTCTCGCGCGACGGATCGAGACTCTTCGTCGCGCTGTCAGGATCGCCCATCGGCGGACCTGGAGTGGATGAATCGAAGCTGCCCCCCGCAGATCGTTCCGCGGATGGCATCGGCGTCGTCGATCTCGCGTCGAGGAAGGTGGAGCGCATCTATCCGAGCGGTCCAGACCCAGAGGCGTTCGACGTGTCGCCAGATGGCAAGACGCTGTACGTGTCGAACGAAGACACGTCCGCAATGGCCGTCGTCGATCTCGACAAAGGTGTCGTTGCCAAGTCGGTCAGTATCTGCGGCGAGCCGGAGGGCGTCACGGTTGCGCCCGATGGCCGGACTGTCTACGTGACCTGTGAGGCCGACGGCGCGGTCGCCGCGATCGATACCACGTCGTTTCAGGTGCTCGCACAGATTCCTACGGCGCCGCGTCCGCGCGGCATCGTCTTCTCGCGCGATGGCGGCACGATCTTCGTCACCTGCGAGAACGGTGCGGGCTTGACAGTGATCGATGCCGCGACCCACAAGGCTACTGGCAAGATCGCGCTCACGATTCCTGGCGTCAACGAGTTCCCGGCGCGACCGATGGGTGCCTTGCTGTCTCGCGACGGACAGCAGTTGTTCGTGACGACCGGACGCGCGAAGGCCGTGGTGACCGTGGATCCGGCGAGCCGCCAGCAGACGCGCGTGATTCAGGACGTCGGCGCACGGCCGTGGGGTATTGGCGTCAGCCCCGATGGCGCCCGGCTCTACACGGCGAACGGTCCATCGGGTGACGTCTCGTTCATCGATGCCGCCAAAGGCGTCGTCGAACGCCGCGTGTCGATCGGCGGCAGCCCCTGGGGAGTGGTCGTAGGAGCGCGGAGGTAGCTCCCTCCCTGCCCTCGGGCCCTGCGCAATTCACGTCCGCCCAGGCCCTTCGTTAGGCCAGCTTCCATCCGGTTCGGTACGCCCGCCTCAGGAACGGTTCCGCTTCTGGCGCATTCGTGGCGCGAATCTTCATCGGGTCCCACACGATCTTCTTGCCGGCGCGGTACGCGACGTTGCCGAGATGATTCGCTTCCGTCAGCCATCCCGAGTATCCGAAGTGGCACAGCGTCGGAGCGCCGGTCTTCGCGGCGTGAATCCACTCCTCGTGATGCCCGAGTGACTTCGGGATTGTCTGCGGCGGCGGCGTGAAGCCCTTGAACTTGTCTTCGGGCAGCAGCAGGTGCTTCTCGTAGTCCGAGAGCAGCATGCCCTTGTCACCGACGAAGAGCACGCCGCTCGGCCACTGCGGGATCGTTTTGTTCGTCCAGAGCTCCGGCTTCTCCGCGCCCTGATACCACGTCAGCGTCACTTCAGGCTGATCGCCGGCGGCCTTGTACTCGTAGTGCGCGCGCATCGTCGCGGGCGCGATTTCTTTGTGCGGCGGAGGACCGAAGGCCTCGATCGTCGCAGGCACGCGCAGCTTCAAGGCCCAGAACGGCAGGTCGTTCCAGTGGCTGCCGAGATCGCTCATCGTGCCGTTGCCGAAATCCCACCAGCGATACCATTTGGGACCGGGCACGTAGACGTTGTTGAAGGGACGCGCCGGCGCGGGGCCAAGCCAGAGATCCCAGTCGAGACCGTCCGGCACCGGCTCAGCCGCAGGACGTTCGGTGACGAACGCCACGTCCTTGGCGCGGTCGGACGCTTCCTTGCTCTGTAAACCCCACGCGCGGTTGACCCACACGTGCGCTTCGCGCACCTT
>JBKPMA010000702.1:0-8862 GCA_046731935.1 Acidobacteriota bacterium | reverse complement strand
ACCCATCGCGGCGCGGCCTGTCGCCCAGGTCGAACGCGTCTGGCGGTGGTGTCGGCGCAAGCCGCTCGTCGCCACACTCTGGTTGAGTCTCCTCGCCGCCATCGTCGCCGGACTGTTCATCTCGATGTGGCAATGGCGGCGTGCAGAGCAGAGCGCTGTGACGCTCCAGGAAAATCTCTATGCGGCCGACATGGGCCTCGCCTTCCAGTCGTGGGACGCGGGCCACATCGAGCGTACACGCGAGCTGCTCGAACGTCATCGGCGGCAACCCGGCGTACGCGACCTGCGCACATTCGAGTGGCGCTATCTGTTTGGCATGGCCAGACCACGCGAACTGGCGATCATCAAGAGCGGGAGCCGCGAAGTGTGGGGGAGCGCCATTTCACCAGATGGCCAGCTCCTCGCGACCGGAGCCGGAGATCGTGATGGAACCGTCCGGCTGTGGAGCCTGCCGTACGGGACGTTGATCGCCAGCTTCCACCCTGCCTCCACAATCGTGTACTGCCTCGCCTTCTCGCCGAACGGCACATTGCTGGCCGCCGCAATCGATAGTCAGAACATCGTCGTGTGGGATGTCGCGACCCGGACGGTAAGAGCAAAGCTTCGCCGTGATGGCCGGCCCGTCCTCGCCATCGCGTTCAGCCGGGACGGGCGCACACTCGCGGCGATGGCCGGTTATCCCTACGCAATCGACAAGGCCGCGGAGCTGACGTTGTGGGACGTCGCCACTCAACAGCCCGTCAGCACGCTGACCGGGCACACGTCGTCTTCCGGCTGGATGGACTTCTCGCCGGATGGACGGCTGCTCGCAACACCTCACGGCGACGGCACGATCATTCTCTGGGACCTTGCCTCGAAGCAAAGAGTGGCGACGATCGCCGGGCATCGAGGCCTCGTGATCTGCGTACGGTTTTCCCCTGATGGCCGTCTGCTTGCCTCCTCCGGTGTCGATGGAACCGTGCGTCTGTGGGACGCGGCGACGCATCAACCGATCGCGACCCTCGGCTCTCATGACGGCGCGGCCTATTCACTCGCCTTCTCGCCCGACGGGGGCCGGCTGATCTCGGGCGGCGTGGACCACGTCGCAAAGCTGTGGGACACGAAGACCCGCGAACTGGTCACCACATTCCGCGGGCATGCATCGCGAGTCTTCAGCGTGAACTACGCGCCAGACGGCAAAAGCGTAGTGACCGCCAGCCTCGATGGCACCGCCAGGATCTGGGATGCACGGGTGCCTCCGGACGCTGGCGTGTTCGATCGTCACACCGGCAATTTTGCGTCCCTCGAGTTCTCTCCTGATGGGCAGCGCCTCGTGCGCACCGATCCTGCTGGAAATCGAACCAGTGTGTGGGACGCGCGGTCATTCACGAAGATCGTGGACGTGCCGGAGGCAGGATGGTGCGTGTCGTCAGACTGCAACGTGCTGGCGGCTTCCCGGCAGAGTCGCGTCACACTCTGGGACGTGTCTCGCGCGCAGCCGCAGGCGCGCACGACCATCGACTTGCCGGCTCCGGGAAGGCTCGGCCTCGTGTGGGGCGATGGTCAACACCTGGCGGTCGATCTCGGTGGTCCGTCTGCTGCGGTCGGCATTTGGGACATTGCAGCCCGCAGCCGAATTGCACTGCTGCAGAGGTCCGCCACGAAGGTCGAACTGAACGCCGCCGCCGCCTCTCCGGACGGCCGATTCTTCGCAACCGCTTACACCGACGGATGCGTCGTCCTCTGGGGCACACAGACGTGGACGAGCATTCGTGAACTAACCGGCCACTCTGGAAAGGTGGCTGCGCTCTCGTTTTCACGGGACAGTCGCCTGCTGGCGACCGGCAGTGCTGATACGACAGTGCGGCTCTGGAGCACGGCGAGCGCCGCAGAGCCTCTCGTACTCGAAGGGGATTCCGGCGAAGTCTTCAGCCTGGCATTTTCGCCGGATGTGGAAACGCTCGCCGTGGGCGGTGCAGATGGCCTCATCAAGTTCTGGAACGTGCGAACAGCCCGTGAAGTCGCCGCGCTCAAGGCGCACGAAAGTATCGTGAGCTCGCTTGCGTTTTCACCCGACGGGCGGACGCTGGCCTCGATAGCCGTCGATCAGACGATGCGGCTATGGCGAGCCCCGGCGCTGACGGAGACGGACCGATGAACAGGAGCGGCCGCGTGACCGCCTACTCCGACGCCAGAATCGAGGCCGGATCGACACGCGCGGCACGCCGCGCCGGCACGTAGCTCGCTGCCAACGTCGCAACGGCCAGCAGCGACGCCGCTGAAGCCAGCGCCACCGGATCCCACGGCGGCACACCAAAGAGCAACGACGACAGCGTGCGGGCGAACGCGACCGTACCCGCCAGTCCGGCGCCAAGGCCGATCACGGCGAGCACGCCAGCCTGCCGGAGGACCAGCTGCGTGATCTGACGCGGACTCGCGCCGAGTGCCAGCCGTGTTCCGAGCTCGCGGGTGCGCCGGCTGACGCTGTACGACATCACGCCATAGACCCCAATCGTCGCGAGCAGCAGGGCAATCAGCGCAAAGCCGCCCAGGAGCCGTGACGCGAGCCGGGTTGCTGCGGCAGATTCCTCGGCAATCTGCGCCAGCGTGCGCGTGTCGAAAAAGGCCGCGTTCGGCTCCAGCTGATGGATCGCCATGCGCACCGCGGCCAGAGACGCCTCTGCGTCCCCATGCGTTCGTATGAACAGGGTGACCGACGGCAGGCCGACGCGTTCGAACGGGAAGTACAGATCGGGGCGCGGCTCGTCGACGAGTGAGGCCCGCCGGATGTCGCCGACCACACCGACAATCTCAGGCTGCACGTCACCGAGATTGATCCGGTGGCCGACCGCCGTCTCGCCAGCGAAGTAGCGATCGGCAGCCGACTGGCTGATGATCACGACGGGCGGCCCGGTGGCGTCGCCCCGCTCGAACAGACGGCCGCTCCGGAGCGGAATGCGCAATGCGTCGAAGTAGCCGCGCGACGCCATCTGCCAGCCGATTTCTGGTGGGCGTTGGCCGGACGGAAGGGGCCGATCGACGCGCTGCAGCGGCGCGCTCCAGTTGTTGCCTGTGAGCGGCGTGACCTGCGCGGCTCCGACCGATTCGACCGATGGCAGTGCTTTGAGCTCGTCGAACGCGCGAGCGTAGAACGCCCGTCTCGCGTCTTCCGCGTCGTACCGCCCCTCGGGCAACGCGAACTCAACCGTCAGGACGTTGGCCGTCGAGAACCCAGGATCGACCGACAGAAGCCGGCCAAAGCTGATCAGCGTGAGTCCGGCGCAGGCGAGCAGCACCACGGCCAGCGCGATCTCCACGATGACCAGACTCGACGTGGCTCTCTTCGCGCCAGGCGTCATCGTCGTGCGGCGCTGCGTCAACGCGGAGGGCCTGTCGCTCCGGAGAAGGCCGATACAGGCGATCGTGCCGAACAGAAGAGACGAGGCTACGGCGGCGGCTACCGCGAAGAGCAGTACGCCGGCATCGATCGCCGGGTGCTCGAGCCCTGGCACCGATGCCGCATTCGGAATGAACGCGGTCAGGACCGGCGCGGCGTACCACGCCACCATCACGCCCGCGGCGGCGCCAGCCAGACCGAGGGCTACTCCCTCCGAGAGCACGTGGACGATGAGGCGCGTGCGGCTCGCACCAAGGGCGACGCGCACCGCGAGTTCCTGTTGCCGTCCCAGGGCGCGTGCGAGCAGAAGGTTCCCGACGTTGGCGCAGGCAATCAGCAGGACGAATCCCGCTGCCGCCAGCAGCAGAATCAGCGGCCGCCGGGTGTCACCGACGAGCGTGTCGCGCAGTGACACCACCTCGTAGCGCGTGCCTTTGTTCTCGTCGGGAAACTCGCGCTCGAGTTGCTGGGAGATCGTGGCGAGGTCGGTCCCGGCACTCTCGATCGTCTGACCGGACCTGAGTCGTCCGATCCCGTAGATCCAACCCGACTTCCGCGCCGACGGCGCCGCGGCTGGAATGGACTGCGTCACGACGAAGTCGGTCCTGGGCATCGTCGGAACGCGGAATCCCGGAGGCAGCACGCCAACGACTTGCGTCCTCGCGGCGCCCAGTTGGATGGAACGCTCGAGCACCTTGGGATCGGAGCCGAGCACCGTGCGCCACAGTTCGTCGCTGACGAGTGCCACCGGGGGCGCGCCCTGCCGTGCATCGTCCTGGCGGAGCAGCCGGCCCTGCGAGGGAATGACACGTAAGGCTTGCAGTGCATCGGGCGTCACGACGGCGCCTTCGATCCGCCGCGGTTCTCCCCGGCCGAACAGCGTGGACTGATACCCGCCGTAGCCGCCGAGCGACTCCAGCGAGTGCTGCCGCGTCCGGAGGTCGATGAAGTCACCGATGGCCACGTCAGGCTTGGTCAGGCCCGTACCGGTGTCGCGGTGCCGCAGCACCACCAACTGGTCTGCGCTGTCGTACGGCAGAGGGCGCAACAGCGCCGCCTGGACGATCGCGAAGAGAGCGGTATTGGCGCCGATGCCAAGTGTGAGCGTCAGGACAGCGGCGGCCGCAAACGCCGGTTCCCTGGTGAAGACGCGAAGGGCCTGACGCACGTCATGTGTCCACATGGTTTCCTTGGACGAGAGCAACCGCGCCTATGTTTACTCGATGTGACGAAGCGAGCAATGGGCGGGGCGAGTCTTGCCGGACGTGTTGTGAAGCGAAGTCCGTTGTCGCGGCGGGGAGCACGGTCTGCGACGTTCCCCCGACTCGACGCGTTGATCGCTATGATCGTGTCCGTGACGCCTCTCGTGCCCCTCGAACCAGGGGACCAGGACATCGCCGAGCTCCGCTCTCGCCTCGGCGAGCTCGAATCATCGCTCGCCGAGCGAAGCGCCGACGTTGCGCGTGTGCAGGCGGAGCTCGACACCTTTCGGATCCGCTATCGGCAGGACGTGGGCCGGCTCCACGAGGAGCTCGATGATCTCGAGGCCGCAATCGCGCGGGCGGAGCTCGGTGAGATCGACCGGCGCCTCCAAGAGGAAGGGGCGGGACGGACCGCTCAGTCCGCTGGCACCAGACCCGAGCCAGCGCCGCGATTCACGTCGGATGCGGTCCGCAAGCTGTTTCGCGACGTCGCGAAAGCCATTCATCCAGACCTGGCGAACGACGCGGACGCGCGAAACCGGCGGCACACGCTGATGATCGAAGCCAACAGAGCCTACGCGCTCGGCGACGAAGAAGGTCTCCGTTCGATTCTCCAAGCGTGGGAGAGAAGCCCTGAAGCCGTGCAAGGCGTGGACGCCGCTTCCACGCGCCGACGTCTTGCCCGGCGGATCGCGCAGATCGAGGAGCAGCTCGCCGCTTACGACACCGAGCTCGCGGAACTCCGCGATACGCCTCTCGGCAAGCTTAAAGCGATGGTGGACGAGGCGGCGTCTCGAGGGAAAGACCTCGTCGGAGACATGGTGCGCCGTCTGAAGCGCGATATCATGGCCGCCCGGAATCGTCTCGACGCGATGCAGTGACGGATCCGTGCTGACGACGCTCACTCGTCATCTGCCACTGTAGGCGTCATTCGTCAATTGAATCGTCATTCGTCAATCTGCAATCGTCAATGGAGATTGCAGCTAAAAGGCCGTCGGCGGCTTCTTCGCCAGAATGTCGAGTGCCAGCCGGATGAGGCCCTCACCGTACCGCTCGGGAAAGTACCCAGCGGAACCCACGAGCGGCGAGCGAGGATCGCGCAGTTCCGCGCGAGGGTCCGGCTCCGCGTTCTGTCCGACGATCGCGCAGGTCGGCGCGCGGCCGGCCTCCTGAAACGCTCGCGCCGCACCGAGAGCGCTCACATTGCCCGTCGCCATCGATGAGCGTGACGCATCCGCGGGTCCACGACCGCGGCCTGTAGCCCTATCAGCACCTGATCGCCGAACGAGCTCACGGCACCCTGGGCCGCGTACCCGATGCGGCACGTCCGCCGCCGCTTTACCTCGCACGCATGGCGATAGCGGCTGACATCCACCTTCTCGACGAGCCCGCAGAAGTGCAGCGTATGCAGCAGCCGGAAGCAGCGCGCCTTCCCGAGCCCGGTGCGGGACACGACATCGCGGAGCCGCAGCACTTCCGCGGTGGACGAGAACGCCTCGAGGACGTGGGCCGCGTGGACCACTGATTCGATCAGATAGGACCGGGCGGCATTCTCGGGCATCGCCACCTGTCACGCGCGGGCCGCGAGCACGCGATGCTCGTAGCGCTGCACCTCGTCGAGCCACGCTTCGCGCACCGGAACACCGGCCGACAGACAGTAGTAGTCCCAGACGGCGCCCGCTGGCAGTGTCTTGGACTCCTCGAGCAGTGCAAGCCGTGTCGTATAGTCGCCGGCCGCCTCCGCTTCGCGCAGCCGATCGGTCGGCTCGAGAAATGCCACCAGGAGCCCCTTCAACAGGTTCCGCGTTCCAATCACCCAGGCGGCGACGCGGTTGATGCTCGCGTCGAAGTAGTCCAGGCCAATGTGCGTGCGCTCCAGAAAGTGGCCTCGCACGAGCTCGTGGGCGAGCGCCTGGAGCTCGTCGTTCAATACGACGACATGATCGCTGTCCCAGCGCACGCCCCGGCTCACATGGAGGAGCAGCTCGGGCATGAACGCAAGCAGGGCGCTGATCTTGTCCGTGATGGTCTCTGTCGGATGGTAGTGCCCGGTATCCAGCGTGTAGATGATGCGTCGCGACAACGCGTATGCCAGGTAGAACTCGTGGGAGCCGACTGTGAAGCTCTCGAGCCCGATGCCGAACAGCTTGCCCTCGACCGCGTCCCGCGCCAGCGCTGGCGCGATGGGCTCGCTCATCACCGCGTCCAACGCATCAATCAGCCGCTTGCGCGGACCCACGCGGTCGATGGGCGTGTCCTTCATGCCGTCCGGAATCCAGTGGTTGAGGACCGCCGGTGTGCCGAGGGCCTCGCCGAACGCCGCCGCGACGCGGCGGCATGCCCGGCCGTGCTCGATCCAGAATTCCCGGATGCCGGCGTCGGCATGCGACAGCGTCCTGTCGTCAGCGGCTTTCGGATGCGAGAAGTATGTCGGGTTGAAGTCGAGGCCGAGCCCGTGAGATCTGGCCCACTCGATCCAGCCGCGGAAGTGCTCCGGACGGATCGCGTCACGATCGACCGGCCGGCCGCCAAACTCTCCGTAGAAGGCGTGCAGGTTGAATCGATGCCGGCCCGGGATGAGCGACAGGGCCTGCTCTGCGTCCGTCCGCAATTCGTCGGCCGTTCGCGCGCGGCCCGGATAGTTGCCCGTGGCGGCCAGTCCGCCGCCGAGCCCCGTCGCCTTCGTCTCGAATCCAGCGACGTCGTCGCCTTGCCAGCAATGCAGCGAGACGGGCACGCGGCGCAGGTGCTCGAGAGCGCCCGGCACGTCCACGCCGAGCGCGGCATACCGTTCGACAGCGAGCGCGTAGGCGGCTTCGACCGACGATGCAGTCATGGTGTCCTCGTCGCAGGTCTGTGTGGTCTTCAGCGTGACGAGGCTCCGCCGGATCCCTGTGGCGCGAGTTGCAGCACACGCACGGGCCCGAGCAGGCCGGACGGGAGCAGCGGAGAGTCGGCCTTGTAGAACGTCGGAGATGTGAACGTGTACTTGGTCGCTGCTGCCGGCTGCCGATCGCCAATCATGCGATTGACCCACAGGTTGGTGACCTTGACCTCGATCTGATTGGCGCCCGGCCTCAGGATGCCCGTCGCTTCCAGCCTGAACGGCCGCTTCCACACCAATCCCAATGGCTTGCCGTTGACCATGACCTCGGCGAGGTTCTTCACGTCCCCGAGATCGATCCATTGCGAGGCCCCGGCCTTGAACCATCCGGCCGGCGCATCGACGGTCGCCGTGTACGACGCGGTGCCGGAGAAATACTTGATGCCCGGGTCGGAGCTCTCGGCCCAGGATGTGAGCGTCGCAAACTTGGCGGACGCTGGCGCACCGCGGCCCGTCTGAAACGCGACTGTCCAGGGACCGTCGATGGCGCCGAGCTCCGTCTGAACTGACGCCGCGGGCGTTGCTGGCGGTTGGGACGACGGTCGCCGGAAGACGACGAAGACGGTTTCCCAGGGCGCAAGGTGTAGAGACACTGCGGTGCGCTGACCATCCGGACGGTACGGTGCGGGCTCGCGCTTGCCCGTGTCCGGATGCCACAGCTCCGCCTGACGTCCGGTCACTCTGAACGTCGCCTCGAGGTCCTCGTCACGATCGCGGCGGTTGTCGACGAAGTAGATATCGCCCTCGTCGAGCGCACGATGGACGAACAACAGATTCGTGTCCGCGCGCGGCTTCGTATAGGTGAAGTCCGCGGGAACCGACATCGCAGCGAGCACATCCTCGAGCGAGGCATTGCCGTGCACGACGCCGGCACCGTGCCGGTGCTCGCCTCCCCCATCGCCCGTCCCCCACAATTCACCGAGCACCCGCCGGTATTCGGTCTCGTCGTCGCTGAGGCTGGGTGTTCCGAGCGGCTTGGGACCGACGACAATCGCGCCTGCCTGGACGAGCGACGCGATCGCCTTCAGCACCGGCAGCGACATCCAGCGGCTGTGCGGGTCGAGCGCGAGCACGCGATACCGCATCCCGCTCTGCGTGGAGAGCTGCCCATCCTTCACCGCCAGGCGGTGGGCGACGATATCCGCATTCACGAAGTCGTAGTTGTAGCCGTCAGGAATCGCCGGTGCCTTCTGCTGGAAGAGCGCCGTGACATTCGAGTCCTCGCCGTAGTAGTACGCGATGTCGGCGACGAACCGGCCCTGCTGCAGCAGGAACGAGCTTCGGCCCAGATACTGAATCCAGGGTTTCGCGAGCTCGCCCCACGTCTCGTTCCTCGTGAACCACTGACCGAACGGACCCAGACTCAAGCCGGGTCCCTTGTCGGTCAAGGGCTGATGAAC